>JANSXJ010000119.1 GCA_024743015.1 Hyphomonas sp.
GACCGACCTTGCGAACTTGTCCACTTCGGCTAGTTCGCGAAGCTCAATCGAAGAAAAAGCCCTCGGCCCGCTCCAGGGATCCGCTCACCAACCGGGACATCGCCAAAGCCATTGCGATTATAGCCAGAAAGGTGATCGCGGTAGATTTCATCAAACAGATTCTCGACCCCCGCAGACAGACGGACGCCATCGCCGACATGCCAATCGCCGTATAGGCTAACAACCGCATAAGCATCGGTCTCGATTTCGCTGTTGGTGCGCGAGACCTTGTCCTGCTCTGCAACCGCGCGGCCTTCGAGTGTTATTGACCATGCAGCGCTTTCCCAAGTCAGGCCTAGGGTGAGGTTAGGTGGAGCGACGCGATAGAGGTTATCGACGATATCCCGTCGCTCGCCGCGCACAACGTTGATTACGCCATCTACTCGTAGCGGGCCGTCAAAATCGTAACCCGCATCCAGGTCGAAACCATATAGGCGAGCATCTACATTAGCCCAGCGCAACGGCGTAGGGTCGCCGTTCATACTGGCTATCATCTCCACTGGCGAGTTGATCACACCCACCGTGTCATCAAAAGGGACACCCTGAATATAATCATCGATCTGACGCAAGAAGACTGTTGGACGTAAGTAGGCGTTGGTGCTGGCATAGTCGAAACCCGCCTCAGCGATGAGAGCCGTTTCCGGTTCCAGCATCAGGTCTCCGACATAGATATTGCCATCGGCAAGACCGCCGCTGGCATTGATCGGTAACCATCCAAAGCGTTGAATGTACCCAGGCATCTGCTGTTTGTGGGCCAGCGTGGCGCGCCATGAGAGTCCATTTTTAGGGTCCGTCCAAATGCGGGCGACGGCGTCCAAAATGGTATCCTCGCCGGAAGTGTCTGCGTCATTGAAGGCGGCCGCAAGGTTGAGCGGCCCCATTGGTAGAGCGGGACCGGTGATGGCGTCGCCAGCTTCAAAACTGTTCTGATCAATACGGAGACCTAATTCGGTGTTGATGCCAGCCATCACGCCTGTCCATTCAACAAAACCGCCGGAGCGATCAATCTCGATTTGCGGGAAAGGGGTAACAAAGAAGCCCAAATTGTTTGGGTTGGTGATTGTGACATTATGCTCGGCCACATCACCATCAAGGCCAATTGAGAGATCGCCACCAAAAGCTGAGAAAGCCAGCGACGCATCGAAGCCGCGGGTTGTGGCATCAGCAAAGGTCGCGCGCTGGCGCATCGCGGGCGGAGCTGGACGCTGGGAGAAATTATTCATCAGGTGAGCCACATCGGTATAATGCAGGCTGGCCTCGAACGTGGCTGCGCCAAACGTATTCGTGTAACCGAGACGGGCAAAATCGGTGTCGAAATAGATAATATCCATCGGAAACGGTGGATTGCCGGACGGCCCGGTATTCTGTCGCCGAAGGTCGAGCGTGATCTCACCCAAGTCTGTGCGCAGACCACCGGAAAGGCCATAAACGCCTCGCTCAAACGCTGTGCCGGCAATTGTGCCGTCGGCGAACTCGGTATCGTCCCCCTCTTCCCACGAACCTAAAAGGCTCAAGCGCCAATCCTGCGTCGATGCGCCGAAGACACCGCCTGTCGCAAGGCTCTCATTAACGCTGCGCCCGCCCAGGGAAAAGTCATAGCCAAAGCTGGGCGTTTCGTTGTCAGAATAGTTAACGCGCTTGAACACGGCGTCCGCTCCGCCCGCAAGTCCGGGCCCCGATGAGACCGGACTGACCCCGCGATCAATTACGACAGCCTGGACGAGAGGGGCCGGGGCATAGTGGAAGACCGGGTCCATCAGATTAGGACCACCGGAGGCGAAACGTTGCCCATTGACACGCAGATTCAGGCGTTCGCCGAATAGGCCACGATACTGCATCTGGCCAGACAGTTCACCATTACCGATCCGCGCACCGCCAGGCGTGCGGGCGGTAAGGAGAGTGACGTCATTGCCGAAAACGGGGGCTGCGTCAGGGCTGACGCGCAGCTCAGTAGCGTTATCGACGCGCGATCCCGTAACGATGATGACATCTTGAAGGGCAGGATCGGCATCTTGCGCGAGCGCGGGTGCGCCCAGCGCTGCAAGGCTGGTCCCACCGAGTAAAAGGGCGATGGATTTAAGAAACATAGGATTAGACTCACAACTGGAAAACAAGGCGCACGAGATCGCACGCAGGGGCACTGACGCTTCCATCAGGCCGGCTTAGATCGAGTTTTTCAGATGAGCGGCGGCGGGCTTCGAGAGCCTAGAGGCGGGCCGTGCGGCCGGTGAACCAATCCAGGCTCATAGCGAGAGACATCGCGCTTGACAGCATAATTCAAGCTGCAGTGCTTCGAGACAAGGTCGGGCAGCACTGCCAGCGCAGACACAGTGCAAAAGGAACAATGGCCTGAATGCTTTTCTTCTTCGTCGCCAGGCGCTTCGTTGAGTATTCTCAACAAACGCTTTGCAGCGGATGCAGCAGAGCTAGAAAGCGTACCGGACGGCGCACAATAAATCTGATCGATATCCAGATCACCATATTGCCCGGCAGCAGCAGAAACCGGCACCGACGCGTGCAAAATTATCGCAAGCGCAACGACCCATCGTGATACAAGCTGCATAGCCGTGACCATCATGCCCCTGCATTAAGATCCATATGAATCAATGACAGTCTGAAGTTTGTCGCAGTTAGGTTTTCTTGGATGCGCTCAACCCGCCCTTGCCTTTTAAACTGCAAGTGCTCAAGGCAAACAAAAGAATGCACCGACAATAAGATTATGATGCCGTTGCTGATACGATCCAGGCGGCTGCGGGCATGGTGATCCTGCCATTCTGATCCGTGTGCGTTGCCAGCGTTCCTGTGAGGGCATCTTCGACTTGAGACAGGTCAGCGCCGGCCTCAGAGACCAGCCTTGCCACGGGCCCAAGCTCCATCATGAATTGCGCAGCATCTGAAACACTGTCCCCGGGCAACGTCACGCGGCCGAGCCAGGGATGTATAGCGACGCCCTTCCAGCCAGCATCCGTGAGGATTGAGGCAACATGGTCCTTATCAGCAAAAGCAAATGGCCCGGGTGCGCCTGGGGGCGGCTGCGCGGGCGGCTCAGGCAGCAGCGGCAGGGCCGCCTCAAGCGGTGCGCGAGCCCAGGCATTTTCGCTGAGTGATTGCCAGCAAGCGAAGGTCATCCGGCCTTCTGGTCTGAGACTGTTCCTGAGATTGGCAAAGGCAGCGACAGGATCGTCAAAGAACATGACGCCAAATCGCGAGATCAATGCATCAACGGGTCGCTCGGACCGATAGGAGGCCGCATCAGCTTTTTCAAAAGAGGCAGGTGCAGCGCGCTCAGAGGCTCGGCGCTCAGCAAGCGAGAGCAATGGCTGTGAGACGTCGACGCCAACTGCTCCCTGCTTGTCGCCGACGCAAAACGCGGCCTTAAGCGTCAGCGCACCTGCGCCGCAGCCGACGTCGAGAACGTGCTCACCCTCAATTAGAGAAACTGTCTCAAGGATCTCATTTGCAAACGGCTCAAGCAAGGCATCGAGGCGCTCTGCATGACGGACCCATTTCTCGCCTGCCTGCCCGTTCCAATAGGCGATCTGATCTGTGTTACTCATCGGTCTCTAGTCCGGCTTGCAGGTGCGCAGCCCGAAGATCCGATATAGCGGGCAAAATTTAATCATGCTGGTGGCGAGCATGATAATGCCGACCGCTACCAGCGCGATCCGCTCCCAGCCCCAACCACCGGTGGCAGCAATTGGACCAACAAAGACAAGCGCAAGGGCGGCAATTCCTATGAGTATGCGTAGCACGCGATCTATGGTTCCTACATTAGCAGACATCTATCTTCCTCTCATGATTGATCTGATTGTGTTTACGCAGCTTTTGGGCGCGGCGTCATTCGGTCAAACAGTTCGTAGGCCGCCATTCCAGCGCCCATCGCCGCAAGAAAAACGAGAACCGGCGCGCCGCCAAAAGTCAGTGCCGAGATGGCCGGGCCAGGACATAGCCCGACCAGCCCCCAACCGACCCCGAACAGGACAGCGCCTAGGGCGAGTTTGGTATCGATCTGGCGATTGCCCGGTACTTGAAAGCGTTCGGCGAAGACTGGTTTCGGTCTCGTCCAGGCAAGCCTGTATCCAATTGCGGTCACAATCAGCGCGCCGCCCATGACGAAAGCGAGCGAGGGATCCCAGTTTCCGAAAAGATCAAGGAAGGCGAGCACTTTCGCCGGATTGACCATTTCGCTGATGGTCAGGCCGAGGCCAAAGACAAGACCAGCGAGCAGAGCGGCGATGTTACGTCCCATACCTTAGGTTCCCAAAAATGATTTTACGATGGCGACGGTCGCCATCCCTGCGCCCATGAACAGCGCAACAGAGGTCATCGACCGGGGAGACAAACGCGATAAGCCGCACACGCCGTGGCCGCTGGTGCAGCCCGAGCCGAGCCGCGTACCGAAGCCGACAAGCAAGCCTCCGGCAATGATGAGAGACCAGTTTTGCGTGATTTCGAAAGGTGGATGAGCACCCTGGGTGAGTGCCCAAAGGGCGGGCGCAGCGATCAGACCAATGATGAAAAGAATACGCCAGAGCTTGTCTCCGCGTTCAGCGAAGACCGTGCCCGAAAAAACGCCGCTGATTCCTGCGATCCGCCCATTCAGCGCCATTAACAGCACGGCGGACAGCCCAATCAAAGCCCCGCCGATCGATGCGCTAATGGGGGTAAAATTCTCCATGAGTCACGTCTCCATTAATCAATTTACAACTCTGTATTGACATATCTGTATAACGTATTTTATTAACAAGCAAGCGTGAGATTTTAACTATGACTGAAAACGACACATCGCCCTCGCAACCGCTTACCGCTCGGATTGATGAGATCGCGCCGGACTTCACTGCGCGAACTACGCAAGGCGAGGTCAGTCTTTCTGACTATCGCGGGCGCTGGCTGCTCTTCTTTTCACACCCGGCTGACTTTACACCCGTCTGCACTTCAGAGTTTGTCGCTTTTCAGAAGGCCAAACCGCAATTCGACGAACTGGATTGCGACCTGCTTGGCCTGTCTGTCGACAGCCTGTATGCGCATATCGCTTGGGTAAAAGACATCGAGGCGCGCTTCGACGTAAAGATCACTTTCCCAATCATCGAAGACATCTCGATGGCGATCAGCCGTGTTTACGGCATGATCCATGAGGGGTCCGCCACGACGGCAGCCGTGCGATCGGTCTTTTTCATCGATCCGGAAGGATATGTCCGCGCGCTCATCCACTACCCCATGAATGTTGGGCGATCGGTCGACGAACTGCTGAGGGTCTTGCAAGCTTTGCAGACCTCAGATGCCTGCGGACTCGCGACACCTGAAGGGTGGAGCCCCGGAGATGAAGCGGTTCTTCCCCCGCCGCTCGATCAAGCAGAAGCTGACAAACGGTCCAGCATGAATGGTGGCACCTGGTATCTGACGCATGCGGAGACGAACTCATGACGCCGCTATCGAAAGACCTTCTTCCTCTGGCGAGTGAAGCAACAGAGCTCTTGAAAGCGCTCGCGCATCCTGAGCGGTTAATCATTTGCTGCCAGCTGCGCGATACTGAGATGTCAGTCGGCAATATCGAAACCACGCTCGGCATCAAGCAGCCGCGCCTGTCGCGAGAGCTCTCGAAGCTGCGCGATACAGGGCTGGTCCAGACGCGCAAGGAATCTAAACTCGTCTTTTACACGCTGAGCGAAAAGCCACGGGTTCGGGAGATGGTGGATGCCATCTGCGCCGTGATGCTCGGGAAAACGGCGCCAAAAGCTGGCGGTCAATTTACCCCTCCAAAACTCAAACCCAATCGCCCCGGCGGCTACGGCGTCTTCGCCCGCACGGGGTCTTAAGCCAAGCCATGGAGTCAAAGATGCAAAAACCAGAAGTCACCGGTTTCTTCGACGAAGCCACTTACACAATCAGCTATGTGGTCGCCGATCCGGAAACGAAAAACTGTGCAATTATCGATTCACTTCTGGACTATGATCAAGCCTCTGGCCGCACGACAACGACCTCAGCAGACAAGCTGATCCAATTCGTGCGTCAGAATGGACTGACCTGCGAGTGGATCATTGATACGCACGTCCATGCCGATCACCTGACAGCTGCGCCCTACATCCGTGAGCAGCTGGGCGGCAAAACCGCGATCGGTGACAAAATCCCGGTGGTTCAGCGCGTCTTTGGCGAAATCTTCAATGAGGGACAGAGTTTCCATACAGATGGCAGCCAGTTCGATCACCTCTTCAAACCAGGCGAGTCCTACCGGGTCGGCAACATCGAAGCGCGGGCGCTTCCAACGCCCGGACACACGCCCGCCTGCATGACTCATCTCATCGGCGACGCCATGTTTGTCGGCGATACGATCTTCATGCCCGACTTCGGCACCGCGCGCTGCGACTTCCCGGGCGGCGACGCTGGAACGCTCTACGACTCGATTCAGATGCTGTTCGACTTCCCAGACGACACACGCATGTTCCTCTGCCACGACTACAAGGCGCCCGGGCGCAATGAATATGTCTGGGAGACCACGATCGGTGAACAGAAACGCGCCAACATTCATGTGAAGGACGGAACATCGCGCGAAGAGTTCATCAAGATGCGTACCGAGCGCGATGCGACCCTCGCCATGCCAAACCTCATCCTGCCGTCTGTCCAGGTGAACATGCGCGCCGGCGAGATGCCGCCCCCCGAAGACAATGGCGTCCGTTACATGAAGGTGCCGATCAACGCCCTGTAATCTCAGAACTTAAGCGTCGAGAGGACGAACCTTATGGATATCAAGACCATAGCACCAGACCTGTCAGTGTCATCGCAAATCACCGTACAGGATGTCGGCGTCGCCGTTAGCCAGGGCTTCAGATCCCTGATCATCAATCGGCCGGATGGGGAATCCGCTGATCAGACCAGTCATACAGAAATTGAAGAGGCTGCACGACGCCACGGCCTGCAGGTGCGTTATGTGCCCGTGGTTTCTGGAAAAGTCACCGATGCTGATGTTGAGGCTTTCGACAAGGCCATGCATGAACTTCCCGCACCTGCTCTGGCTTACTGCCGGACGGGTACGCGCTCTGCCACGCTTTGGGCCCTTTCCCAAGCCGGTCATCTTTCGACAGCCGCAATCCTGAAGACTACCGCCGCCGCTGGATACGACCTTTCGGGTTTACATGCACGCTTAGATTCTTCGGACTCGGCTTCAAAGCCCGGAATCGGCGCGAGGAAATCCCACGATGTCGTGATCATTGGCGGTGGCGCGGCAGGCATATCGACGGCAGCATCTCTTCTGAAGCGCCGCAAAGACCTCAACATTGCAATCGTTGAACCCCGTACAGAGCACTATTATCAGCCGGGATGGACCCTGGTCGGGGGCGGCGTGTTCAAGCGCGAGCAAACTGAGCGTCAGATGGCGACCTTGATGCCGAAAGGTGTGCAATGGATCCGCGCTGCGTGTGCAGGTTTCGACCCAGAACGCAACGAGGTTATTCTCGAGGATGGTGAACGGATCGGCTACAAGGTGCTGGTCGTTGCGCCTGGTCTGAAACTCAACTGGGACGGCATTGAGGGCTTGAAGGAAACGCTCGGCAAGAACGGCGTGACTTCAAACTATTTGTTCGACATGGCCCCTTACACTTGGGAACTGATCCAGTCGATGAAAGGTGGACGCGCGCTATTCACGCAGCCACCTATGCCAATCAAATGCGCAGGTGCCCCACAGAAAGCGATGTATCTCGCCTGCGACGCGTGGAAGCGCCGCGGCGTCCTGAAAGACATCGAAGTTGAGTTCCACAATGCGGGCGGCGTCATCTTCGGGGTGAAGGAATACGTCCCGGCCTTGATGAAATATGTCGACAAATACGGGATCAAGCTCTGTTTTAACGAAACACTCGTCGCGGTCGATGGCGCAAAGAAGGTTGCCTACTTCGACATCAAGGACGCTGACGGCAAGGTGACACGAGAGTCCCGCGAGTTCGACATGATACATGTCTGCCCACCGCAAGTCGCGCTCGATTTTGTTAGAAACAGCCCGCTCGCCAATAAGGCCGGGTGGATCGATGTTAGCGGCGAGACGCTGCAGCACACCCAATACGGCAATGTGTTCGGCCTGGGCGATGCGGGCTCGACCCCGAATGCCAAGACGGCCGCCGCCGTACGCAAGCAAGCGCCGGTCGCGGCTCACAATGTCCTTTGCGTCCTCGACGGCAAAGCGCCGAATGCCGTCTATAGCGGCTATGGCTCCTGCCCTCTAACGGTGGAGCGCGGCAAGATCGTGCTCGCCGAGTTCGCCTATGGCGGCAAACTGGAGCCGACCGTGCCGCAATGGATGCTGAATGGCACCAAGCCTACCCGGGCAGCCTGGTTCCTGAAGGAAAAAATGCTGCCCAACATCTATTTCGACATGATGCTGCGTGGCACCGAAACCCTCGCCAAACCCAAGCTCCTCCCGCATCGGCCCGCGTCGCATGAGGCGCAACAGGCCGTTGATTTCAAGGATGCGCCGTCAAAAGCGGCATAGACTTGATCTGAAGAAGGCCTGCTGACGCTCGCATCCCCCCCCCAGCCAGCGACCGTGGGCCTTCTTCGTTCCTTCCCAATTCGCTCATCAGGCAGCCCGATCATGAAGCTCGCAAAATACTTTCCAATCCTCGACTGGGGCCCGAAATATCGGGGCGAGACCTTCGTCAACGACATGGTCGCCGCGGTGATCGTAACGATCATGCTGATCCCACAATCGCTCGCTTACGCTCTGCTTGCGGGATTGCCGCCTGAGATCGGGCTTTATGCCTCGATCCTCCCTTTGCTCGTTTATGCGATTTTCGGCTCAAGCCGACAGCTCGCAGTAGGTCCGGTCGCGATCCTGTCTTTGATGACAGCGGCTGCGGCGGGCAAGATCGCGGCTCAAGGCAGCGCTGAGTACATTCAGGCAGCCCTTATCCTCGCGCTCTTGTCCGGCCTGATCCTGCTGGCGATGGGCCTATTTCGCATGGGGTTCTTTGCGAACTTCCTCAGCCATCCAGTTGTCTCAGCCTTTATCACGGCGTCAGGCATCATCATCGCCGCCTCGCAGATGAAGCACATCCTGGGCATTGATGCCGGAGGTCATAACCTGTTTGAAATCGTCGCTTCGCTATTCGAGAAACTGCCAGAAACCAACCTTCCGACGCTCTATATTGGCGGCGCGTCCCTGGTCTTCCTCTTCTGGGTCCGCAAGCAGTTCAAGCCGCTCCTCAAAGCGCTTGGACTTGGCGACAAGACAGCAACCATTATCGCTCGTGCGGGTCCGGTTTTCGCTGTTGTGGCCAGCATTCTCGTGGTCGCGGGCATGGGGCTTGACGAGCGCGGCGTGAAAATCCTCGGCGATGTCCCTCAAAGCCTTCCCGCGATCGGCGTCCCGACCTTCAACGCAGACATCTGGATGCAGCTCCTCGGCTCTGCAGCCCTGATCAGCCTGATCGGCTTCGTCGAGTCTGTCTCGGTCGGCCAGACGCTGGCCGCCAAGAACCGGACCCGCATCGACCCGAACCAGGAACTGATTGGTCTTGGCGCAGCAAGTTTTTCGGCTGGCGTGTCTTCGGGTTACCCGGTGACCGGCGGTCTTGCTCGCTCGGCTGTAAACTTCGACGCGGGCGCAGAAACGCCTGCGGCTGGGGCTTTCACCGCGATTGGGATCGCGCTTGCAACAGTCTTCCTCACGCCTTTCCTCTTCTACCTGCCGCAGGCCGTGCTCGCCGCGACCATCATCGTGGCTGTCCTGTCGCTAGTCGACATTCCGGAAGTCATCAAAGTCTGGAAATATTCCAAGTCGGACTTTGCCGCCA
>JANSXJ010000300.1 GCA_024743015.1 Hyphomonas sp.
GGTTCCTTGATGATTTCGAGCAGCTCAGGATGCCCGTCCATGCCTTTGACATAGGGATGGACATTCAGCGTTCCGAACCGTCGCGCGAACGCCTTTTGCGCGTCCGGCGTGAAGTCAGTTTGATCGCGAAAAAAGATCACGTGATGGTCAAGAAAGGCGCGGTGAATCTCATCGAATTGCGCATTCGTCAGATCATCGGCAAGGTTGACGCCAGAGATTTCGGCGCCAAGCGCCCCGGCAACCGGGGTGATATCGAGCGTAGAAGCCATACACGCATTCTACGCTCGATCTGAAAGGAGTCTATCTATTCCCCAGCGTCTTCGCTGGCGACATCCTGCGGGAACAGGCGATCATAGAGATATGAGAACTCAAGCGCCGTACGTTTTGCGCGCTCTTTCTGGTTGGCTGCCGCTGAGTGGCCGCCATCGATGTTCTCATAATAGAGGAACGGCTTGTTCGCGTCCTCGAACAGTTTCGCCATCTTGCGCGCGTGGCCCGGATGCACGCGGTCATCCTTGGTTGAGGTCACGAAGAATGGCACCGGATAATCTGCCGCCGCATCGAAGTTCTGGTACGGAGAGATCGTTTCCAGGAAGGCGCGCTCTTCCGGAATGTCCGGATTACCATACTCGTCAACCCAGGACGCTCCTGCGAGGAGTTTGTGGTAACGCAGCATATCTAACAGCGGCACCTGAATCACCACCGCGTTCCAGAGATCCGGGCGCTGGGTAATCATGACGCCCATGAGCAGACCGCCATTTGATCCACCCATAATGCCGAGATGCTCCGGTTTGGTGAGTCCAATCTCGATCAGGTCTTCGCCGACCGCAATAAAGTCATCATAGATGCGCTGGCGGTTGCCCTTGAGACCCGCCTGATGCCAGCTTGGTCCAAACTCTCCGCCGCCGCGAATATTGGCGAGAACATAAGCGCCGCCGCGTTCCAGCCACATGCGACCCACGCCGCCACTATAGCTCGGGCGCATTGAGACTTCGAAACCGCCATACCCGTAGAGCAAGGTCGGCGTAGAGCCATCCAGCGTGATACCTTCGCGGTGGACGACGAAGTAAGGGATTTTCGTGCCGTCCTTGGAGGTCGCCTCTTTCTGATGAACGACAAGGCCGTCAGCATCGAACTTCGATGGCAGGGATTTCAGCGCTGCTGTGGTATTGTTTGCCGCATCAAATGTCAGGAGGCTGTCCGGGCTCAGGAAGCCCTCGTAATTGATGAAAACAGTCTCTTCGTCTTCATCGGCAAAGGCGATACCTGCCTGACCCGTCCCCGGAAGCGACACGTCCGTCGTTGTCCAGCCAGCTGTGTCATCATGTTCGAGACGAAGGATCTTGCCTGCAACATTATCGTTGATTGAGAGCAGCGCAGCCGATTTAGACACGGACACGCCATTGACGGCCTGGCGGTCGTTCGCACGGAAGACGAGCTCGACTGGAGGTAGGTCTTTTGTGTCCAGGAATTGTTGCAGGTTGAACGCGACGAGATCGCCCGTCTTGAAGCTGTCGGTTCCAACCGTCCAGTCTTCCTGCAAGGTGATGAATTGCCAGCCCTTATAGTCACTCCCCAGGGAGGATTTCTGCGGGATTGGGAATGCCAACGGCTCACCGTCACTCAGCAACCAATACGTTGAGGTAAAGAAGGTGTCAGCTTCGACCGCGCCGTAAATCATGGTGCCGTCATCCAATTCAGACGACCACGGCCATACGCCGACATCCGTTGCCTGGCCCGCGTAAAGCTCCGCCGCATCGGCGAGCGCTTCGCCGCGCTTCCAGAGGCGAACGGAAGAGGGGTATCCGGACTCAGTCAAGGTTGATCCATCGCCGCCCCAGTCTGTGCCGACGAGGACCGTGTCGTGGTCAATCCATGCGAGGCCCTGCTTGGCCTCATCGGTCACGAATCCACCATCGACAAAGGCTTTTGCATCGAGGTCAAACTCACGGTTGATGACCGCATCCTTGCCGCCATCAGACAATGAAACGAAGCATAGGGTTTTGTCGGCGCCTTGCGGCTTGAAGCAATTGGAGCCTTTGAAAACCCAGTTCTTGTCTTCATCTGCCGACAGCTTGTCAAAGTCGAGAACGGTTTCCCAGTCAGGATTGTCTGTCTTGTAGCTTTCCAGCGTCGTGCGGCGCCACAGGCCGCGCACATTGGTCTCGTCCTGCCAGAAATTATAGACCATGCCATCGCGCACGGAGCCATAAGGAATGCGATCATTGGATGTCGCAAGGTCGAGCGCCATGGCGTAATTGTCGTCATAGACAGAGATGTCTTTGATCGCTGCCAGCGAACGGTTATTCTGGGTGTTGACCCAGGCCAATGCAGCCTCGCCTTCGACTTCCTCGAGCCAGAGATAAGGATCGGCATCAGTGGCGGCGGTGTCCGCAGGTTCAACGGCGACTTCGGTCGTGGCGTCCACGGCTTCCTCAATTTCTGTTTCTGGGGCTTGGGGCTCGGTGATCGTCGTGCAAGCTGCCAAAAGCGCGCCTGCCGCGACTGCGGTTAAGGTAAAACGCATTACTGTCCTCCTGGATTTGAGGAACGGTTTAGCGCTGTGAGGCCTCAGGGCAAGAGAGATTGCCTCAATTTCGGGTGATTAATCGACGTTTTTTCCTGTCGACTGCCGGACGATGAGTTCGAAATCGAACACCTCTTCGAGAGCCGTTTCCTCGTCCGGATTCATCAGGCGCTCAGCCGCTCGGCGCGCCATCTCGGAGACGGGCTGACGGATCGTCGTCAGAGGAGGCCAGACGGCCGATGCGAGGCGCGTGTCATCATAGCCTGCTATGGAGATATCGTTCGGGATCTGGAAGCCCGCCGCCATGACCGCCGTCATGGCCCCGACCGCCATGTCATCATTGGCGGCGAAGATTGCGGTCGGTTTCGGATCGGTGGTGATGAGCTTGCGCGCGGCCTCAAGGCCAGAGCGAAGGGAATAGTCGCCTTCAGCGATATGGATCGGGTTCACGCGTAAACCCGCCTCAGACAGAGCGTCGAGATAACCATCATGCCGGGCGGTGGACGCGTTGTGGCCTGCTGGCCCCGCAATGAAGGCAATTTTCTTGTGCCCGAGTCGGATAAGGTGGCGGACCATTTCCAGCGCGGCCAGACGGTCGTCGAGGCGCATGACCGGCGTGTTCTCGGGCTGGCGCGCGGGTGAAAGGCTCGCATAATAGGTGCCACTATCCTTGAGCAGACCCAGAATGTCGGAATCGTCGCAAAGCGGCGGGGTCAGCACGACGCCGTCCGCGCGGGATGTCATCAGGAAAGACTGCAATCGATCGAGAAAATCGGGCGCTTTTCGATCCACCAGCTCCGGCAAGAGAAAATAGCCTTTCGCCCGGCAGGCGTCGTAAATCCCCGTGTTCACGGCTGTGACGTATTCCGGGTTGGGATTGTCGTGCAGATGCGCGAGCAGGAACGATCTGGCCCCCGCAAGTGACCGCGCCGCCGGATTGGGGCGATAGCCCAGCTCCCGCGCAGCTTTCATGACAAGCTCGCGCTTGGCGGGCCGAACATTGGGTTCATTATTCAGGACGCGCGAAACCGTTTTGGCAGAGACCCCTGCCCGTTCTGCAACGTCATCTATGGTAATCGCACGTGGCGGGCGGCTTAGGCCCATGAAGCATCTCCCCGAATAGTCCCCTTTTGTGGCGCAATAATCGGCCGAACGCAATCTATCCGTGTGCGGTCGAAGATTCGGGCCTGCGTCTGCACCAGTATCACGGAACCGATATCACAAAGAGGGCTTCATTTGGGTAAACAACAATCAGACACCCGTATCTGGTGCATTTCCGGCCATCGCTCGCATCATGAATAAGGGGATGGAGCCGCGCTCCGTCATCAGCCAATCGAGCGGAATATCATGGGTTTCGGCGGGAATCTCGGCCAATTCTTGCCCGAAAAACGCCAGACCGCAAACGAAGACGCGACCGTCAGCGCGTAATCTCTCGAGCGCGCGGTCATAATGGCCTTTGCCATAGCCGAGGCGATTGCCTTTGCGGTCGAACCCAAGCAGCGGCGTGATTACCAGCGTTGGCGTCCTGGTCTCAGCGTCTGCAAGCGGCTCTTTCAACCCAAACGGACGATCTTCCAGGGCGTTACCCGGGGCCCAGGCGCGAAATGTCATTGACCCGTCATCCTCAACTCGCGGCAGGCAGATGTCTGCGCCGCCCTCATTCTTCAGACGGCGGATGAGGGGGCGGGGATCGATCTCGCTGCCAATGGGCCAATAGGCTGAGACCACTGGGCCATAGCGTTCGAGAAGCTTCATCGGGAACTTGTCTGCAAGGGTTTCGCCTGCGTCCGGATCGCGGGCATCAAGTTCATCGCGGAGCTGCTTCATTTGCGCTCGCAGCTCGGTCTTTGACACGGTCATACCGGTTCCGGTTCTTCGACAGGCATATCGGCAAGCCCAACCAGCGCGCGCGCATAGGCGTGCGCGGAGAAAGGCTGCAAGTCTTCGGCTTTCTCTCCGACGCCAACAAAGTGGATCGGCAGCGCGTGCGCCTCGGCAATCGCCACCAGCACGCCGCCTTTGGCCGTGCCGTCCAGCTTGGTCATCACGATGCCAGAGACATCGGCTGTATGGCGGAACGCTTCCACCTGGCTCAGCGCGTTCTGGCCGACGGTTGCGTCGAGCACCAGAATGACGTCGTGCGGCGCGTCCGGATCAAGCTTGCGGGTGACGCGGAC
>JANSXJ010000412.1 GCA_024743015.1 Hyphomonas sp.
CCATGGCCGACCATCTGGGTCGCCGCCGGTCGTCGCAGCGCGCCGTTCACAGCGTCCGTTCGCGACTGGAGCGGCGGGCGGACCCTGTCGGTTCAAATCCTCGATCCAAAGACAGATCCGGCGCAATTCGATCTGGTCGTCGTTCCGGAGCATGACGCGCTGGACGGACCGAACGTCATTCGGACCACGGGATCGCCAACCCATTTTTCCGAGGACATGATCGAAGAAGCCGGTCAGGCTTTTGCCGATCTTGCAGACGAACGCGGAAAGAGCGCCGTTGTGATCCTCGGTGGAGATTCGAAAGCCCACAAGTTCACCCGCGAGGCCGCAGAGACTTTGATCGCGCAGCTGGAAGAATTGGCAAATCAGGGCTGGCGCCTGCGCATCACCTGTTCGAGGCGAACCCCCGTCCAGGTGGTGGGTGAAATGCGCAGTTTTGCCGACCGGGTCGGTGCACGGTTCTGGGCGAGCGAGCGCGATGGACCAAATCCGTACCTCGCCTGGTTGCTCTATTCAGATGTTGCCATCGTCACGGAAGATAGTGCGAACATGTTGTCAGACGCCGCCTGGCATGGATTGCCGATCCATATGGTGCGCCTGTCGGGTCAGGCGCCGAAATTCGATCGCTTGCATCAAAGCCTGATCGATCGCGAATGCGCGCGATGGTTTGAGGGCCAGCTGGAACAATGGGATTATGCGCCCCTGCGCGAAGCGGGCCGCGTCGCTGATGCGATCATCGAGAAATTGCTTGAGCGTTATCCTCAACCGGCCATGGACCAAAGCTCAGATCAAACGAAAACCGTCGCTCCAGACTGGCTCTAGGCAGATGCCGCTTCCATGGAAGCGTTAGCCTCAACCAGGTCGGCATCGGTTTCCCAGCACCAGGCTTCTGGCTGATCCAGCAAAGCGCGAACCAGTTTGTTATTCATCGCGTGGCCGGGCTGACGTGCCTCATAGATGCCTGCGATGGGCGCTCCGGCGAGCATCAGGTCGCCGACGGCGTCGAGCAATTTGTGGCGAATAAACTCATCATCGCTCCGCAGACCTTCGGGATTCACCACTTCATCGCCATCGATCACAACCGCATTGTCCAGCGATCCGCCGCGAGCGAGGCCCATGGCCTTCAACGTCTCGACATCGCGCGCAAACCCGAAGGTGCGGGCGAAGGCGATATCACGCGCAAACAGACCCGGCATCAGGCGCATCGACATTTGCTGCGTACCGATGGCTTTGGTTTCAAACTCGATCTTGGCTTTCAGGGTCAGGACATTGTCCTGGCTCGGCGACAGGCGCGCCCACTTTACGCCATCACGGACGTCTACCGTATCGAGAATCCGGATGCGGCGGCGCAGCGCTGATTGTTCGTGCAGTCCAGCATTGTGGAAAAGTTCGCAGAAAACCGCGGATGAGCCATCCATGATCGGCGTTTCAGGGCCATCAATCTCGACCAGAAGATTGTCGAGCCCCATGCCGGCGCATGCCGCGAGAAAATGCTCCACGGTGGCGACGCTGGCGCCGTCTTCATTGGTCAGGGTCGTTCCGAGCTGAACTTCGGTGACATGATCACCGCGGGCGAGAATATCGTTCTGACTGTCAAGATCGACGCGTCGGAACCGAATACCGGTATTGACCGGCGCTGGCTTGATCACCATGCGTGCACGTTCACCCGAATGTACGCCAATCCCGGCGCAAATCACTGGTGTGTTCAATGTCGACTGATACTCAACTCGTCCCAAGCCTACTCTCCCTGCAGACACTGCATAAATGACAACGCCGCCGCATATCTCAACACAAGCTTTGTTGCTCAATGTTGCAGGGCTTCAGAAAACAGAAAGCCGTCCGGGGCCGGACGGCTTCATGTGAACGATTTGTAAGCCTTAATTGTTGGCTGAACGGCGCAGGAAGGCCGGAATTTCGAGGTCTGCATCATCGAATGCTGCAGGTTTCGGGTGATCTTCCGGTGTAGAGACGATCGATTCGCGATCTTCGCGATCTTCGCCGTCATCATTGTCGCCGACTGTGTCTTCCCGGCGCCATCCAAACAGGTTCGAGAACCCGGCCGGGCTGTCTGCGACCGGCTTGGTAAATGCTGCATCAGCCGTGACCGTATCGCTTCCGCTTTGTCCTTCAATATGAGCCGCTGGCAGCTCACGACCGCGGAAATCCGGGCGTGGATCAACCTCGGGTTCTGGCGCGACGTGCTGCTGAGTCACGACGACCGGCGCTGGTTCTGCCTCATGCTCTGCGACAGGCGGCGCAGGGCGGATGGGAGCGGCTGTGAAGCCTTCCTCGGCCGCCACACCCGCAGCCACGACAGAGACCCGAATGCGTCCTTCCAGTTCCGCGTCAAATGTCGACCCGAGAATGATGTTGGCATCGGCATCGACTTCGCGGCGAATTTCGTTGGCGGCTTCGTCCAGCTCGAACAGCGTCATGTCATAGCCACCGGTGATGTTGATCAGGACACCGCGGGCCCCTTTCATAGACACATCATCGAGGAGTGGATTGTCGATGGCGCAGCGCGCAGCTTCCAGGGCGCGGCCTTCGCCTTCACCCTCGCCCATGCCCATCATGGCTGTGCCCATGCCTTTCATGATGGTGCGGACATCAGCAAAATCGAGATTGATCAGGCCTGGCATGATCATCAGATCGGTAATCCCGCGAACGCCGGAATAAAGCACATCATCGGCCATCCGGAACGCCTCGGCGAACGTGGTGCGTTCATTCGCGATACGGAACAGGTTCTGGTTTGGAACAACGATCAGCGTGTCCACCGCGTCTTTCATCCGGACGAGGCCGGATTCTGCGGTGGTCATGCGGTGGGCGCCCTCAAAGCCAAACGGCTTGGTCACCACCCCGATCGTCAGAATGCCTTTGTCATGAGCCGCCTTGGCGATGACGGGCGCGGCACCCGTGCCGGTTCCGCCGCCCATGCCGGCTGCAACAAAGACCATGTGCGCATCTTCAAGGGCCGCCATAATGTCTGGCATGGATTCTTCGGCAGAGGCTTCGCCCACTTCGGGCCGCGCCCCGGCACCGAGACCGGCAGTTGTCTCTGGCCCAAGCTGGATGCGATTTTCGGTTTTGGAGCGGCGCATGGCCTGCGCGTCGGTGTTCGCAACGTAGAACTCAACGCCCTGGAGATTCGCTTCGATCATGTTGTCGACAGCGTTTCCACCGGCACCACCAACGCCAATTACGACTATTCGTGGTTTGAGTTCTTTCGTCATAGCCAATTCCCGATCTCTCTAATTATGCGTACCAAACGCCCTGTACAGGAATAGAATGACGGACTTCGCCTAAAAGTTCC
>JANSXJ010000004.1 GCA_024743015.1 Hyphomonas sp.
CGACGAAAGCACGGGATGCCTATTCGCGGTGTTCAAGGTTCGAGCCCCGAATGTCGCGCCCAACCCGGAGCAACAAAGATCGTCGGATTTTTTCTGCTTCTAAATCAACAGCTTAGATGGTTAAGTTAGGAGCGAGTGACGTGCCACATTCCATATTTTTTATCCATATTTTTCAATCACTTACGGGAAGTGTAATCGATTCTTGGTCCTCAGCTCGGTCTGATTTTGGTCCACAGTTTTGTAGACCGCTTGAGTTCGACGCCGCTCACCGGCACCGATAGCCATAGTTAACGCGGATTGTACTCCCTGCCAAATCAAGCTTGATCTATAGAACTAGATTTCACCGCTAACTACAATGCACAGAGCGCCGAAACTCAACACATCATACTAAAGTCAACACCTAGCGCTCGACCGATATCCGCATCATGCCCAGCAATCCTCCAAGAACGATATCGCCGCCCGGCAGGAGGTGAATGACAGAGTAAGCGCCATTGTAAATGTGGCTATCACCAAGGCGAAGCCGTGTAACGGCTTCACCCGTCTCCCAATCAAGACCTGTGACCTCCCATTTTCCGTCTACGAAACCATTGACATAGACCTGTTGGGCGCCGCCAGAAATCATGGGGACGGTTGATGGGCTCGATACAGTGGGATTTGCCCAGGCACGCACCCAGCGGTCAGCTTCAACGTCCCATTCAAACTTTTCAGCACCCGTCGGTCCTTTGCGTAGTCTACCAGACATGACAACATTCTCCAGCATTGTTGGCAATGGCGATGGCAATGTGTTGTTTACCACCAAGGCACCGTAGCCATATACCGCAACGGATTGCTCAGACTGGGCGCGCTCAAGGTCAGACTTTCCGAAACTAACCTGAATCTGGTCGGCAATTCGACGCGATTTGGTCCCTGGCTTCTGGACGAAATCCTCTGGAATATCGTCGCGCCAGAAGGCGACGACATTCATAATCAACTCTCCGTCCGTGATGACAACAAGTTTGTCTTCCTCGTCTCCGAAGCCCATAAGTGAGGGCGTAGAGCCTGATCCGTTGCCGAGACTCACGCCGCCAAGTTTGCCGGTGAAGGAATCGTATTCTGATGACCACGCGCCATACCCTCTAGAGTGAAGTGTTTCCCCGTCCCAAACCAGTTTATGGAGCCTCCTATTTGAGAGAACATAAATGCCACCACCCTCATCAATGGCGATCGAGTTCGTAACCTGCTCATCGTCAGCCAACTCATGAATGATCGGTGCCTGTTCAAAATTTCGGTCTACGATGACGACAACGCCGCCCATCGTCACCAGCGCCAGCATGCCATCATAAGTCAGATTCAATCCGAACACAGCATCAGGGTCTTCCAGTGTTGGATTGAAATATTCGCGCGGCAGCTGAAAGCGGCGCTTTTCCACCAGTGGTGACAGCGGATTGCCGGGTTCGGCATCACCATAAACGACGACATCGTTGTTGACGACAGTGTAGAAGTCACCATTGCGGTCGACGACATTATAGATTGCTGCTCTGGCGACGACCCGCTCAACATAACGTGGATAGTTCCGATTGAGATAGCCAAGCAGTTCAGCTTCTGAGGCCGTACTATCCATTTCGACGGCGATACGTTCAGCATCCTCGACAGACATGAAGGGTTGACCTTCCACAGGCAGAGCATTGATCAGTTGAAACTTGCCATCGCTAATCAGGATTTTGGAGATACGATTATTGTTGGCGGAGATGGCCACCTGCTCACCTGAAGGATAAGTTGGTAATTGCATAAGCGTGAGGTTCACCAACCCTGCCGGGACCCTTTGAATACCCTCATCATCAATCTCGTGAATACCGACCGGCCCAGCAAACGGAAGGGAATCCTGTTGAGCCGGATTAAAATGCGTGGTGGCAAGCTCGCTGTCCACCAGATTTGGGTTCATTGGAGGAAACTCCGGACCCGACGCATCAAAGACTGGGATAGTGGAGCATGCACCAAGCACGGCTACGATTGCGACTGCAGCAGCAGCGATATGAGGTTTCATTTGTTGTCTCCCAGAGTGACAGATTTGTACTGGTTTAGCGAATTGTCAGAATACTATTCAGCTTGAGACGTCGACTGTTGCTCGTCTTGAAACGCCATCCAGGCTCGAGAGAGGATGAAATCCTCAATATCATCGACTTCCTGTTGGCTTAGGCGGCCGGCGAAGTTGGGCATGCCAATCGCTTCGCCGGCCCCTTGAAGGAGGAAAGCATCAAAAGTGTCTATCCCGAGAGTCGCTGACTGCCTCAGATCGGGGAGCGTTCCGGACGAAATGGCCGCGCCGCCATGGCAGACACCGCAGAATCGACCGTAGAGGTCTGTGCCCCGTACAACCGCTTCAGCCGAATGCGGCTGTCGCGCTGGCTCAGGCGTTGCCTTCTGCGGAAGCGCGGCGACGTTTAGCTCGCCCTCTCCGCCAAGTTTGAAGGCAAGTACATGGCCTTCAACCGGGCCTCCTGTCTGCCCGACATAGAAGCCGGCGAGCAAATTGGCACCACTGCCCCAACCAGCTGATACAGCAACATACTGCTCGCCATTGACCTCATACGCCACAGGTCCACCGACCATTGCGACACCAACCGGATACGACCACAGTTCTTCGCCTGTTTTGGCGTTGTAAGCATTGAAAACGCCGCTCGTCGTGCCTTGGAATACCAGATCTCCAGACGTTGTCAGCGTACCTCCATTCCACATTCGCTCATGCTGAACACGCCAGACTTCTTTCTGAGCTACCGGATCCCAGGCAGCAAGATGTGCTTGGACAAGTTGGCGCAGAAGTGTGCGACGTGCTTCTTCTGTTTCCGGTAATGCGTCTGTCAGGCTGACACCGATATTGAATGCGTCTCGGTCAAAGCGGGCAATCTCGCCCTCGATCTGATCGGAATAGAGGAAAGGAACATCTTGTGCGGGAATATATACCAGCCCTGTTTCCGGATTGAATGACATGGGGTGCCAGTTGTGGGCACCAAATGGGCTGGGTTTGACGAGCGCAGGTCCACCAGACAGATAGCGCGCCTCGGGGTTTTCAACAGGACGCCCGGTCTCCATATCGATATGTGTGGCCCAGTTAATGGGAACAAATGGCTCTGCGGAAATAAGTTCGCCGCTTATTCGGTCGATGACATAAAAGAAGCCGTTTTTCGGCGCTTGCATCAGCACCTGACGAAGCTCTCCCTCGATCTCAAGATCAGCTAGAATGATATTCTGCGTAGCTGTGTAGTCCCAAGTTTCGCCCGGCGTCGTCTGATAGTGCCAGACATATTCTCCTGTGTCTGGACGTAACGCGACGATTGATGACAGGAACAGATTGTCGCCGCCGTCCGGGCTTCGTACTTTCTGATTCCAGGGCGAGCCGTTTCCAACGCCGATATAGAGGAGGTCCAGTTCAGGATCGAATGCCATGCTGTCCCAGACAGTCCCGCCACCGCCCAGCTTCCACCATTCGCCTGTCCAGGTCTCAGCAGCCATCTCGATGGCTTCGTTTTCGAATCCATCATCCGGATTTCCCGGCACAGTGTAGAACTTCCAGGCCTGTTCACCTGTTTCAGCATCATACGCTGCAACAAATCCGCGAACGCCGAACTCACCACCGCCATTTCCGATGATGACCTTGCCTTTCACAATGCGAGGCGCCCCTGTGATCGTATAGGGTTCTTCGAGCGGTACAGTACGGGTCTCCCAGATCTGTTCGCCTGACTTTGAATCAAGAGCGATCAGACGACCATCCAGCGACCCGAATATGACCTTGTCGTTATAGACAGCCACGCCGCGATTGACGACATCGCAACAAGCATGTGCGCCCTTTGATCGGGGAACCTCCGGATCGTAGCGCCAAAGAATTTCTCCTGTGGCAGCATTAAGCGCCAGCACTTCGCTCCACGAACCCGTAGTGTACATGACACCATCAACAATGATCGGGGTTGCCTCTACGCCACGATAGCTGCCAAGCGGTGCCGCCCAGGCAAGATCCAGCTGGTCGATTGTTTCCAGATTAATGGCGTCAAGCGCGCTAAACCGCGTTTCTGAAAACGTGCCACCATGAGTAAGCCAGTTATGTGGTTCGCCTGCGGCATTGAGCAAACGTTCCTCATTGATCCCCTGGGAGGCTTGTGTGGAAGCGTCGCCAGAGTCGACCGCCCCTCCACAGGCAGCCAGAAGACCGATCGTAGCGCCCGTCAGAATGACTTTCAGCGCTGTAGCGGGCATTTTTTTGCCGTTCATTTTGTCCTCCCGGACACCCCAGTGGATGAGGTTCTGGATTTTTTCTCATACCAAGCAAGATTGCACTGGAACGGCGAAGTTTCTCAAGCCCCGCGCAACGCCAATGTTCCGTCATTTTGTGCCAGCGACAAAGCCTGGGACACCTACTTGCAACGGATCTAGTTGCGGGTTTTCAACTCCTTGAGCAGCTCTTGCTGGTGCTGACCATGCTCAGGTGCTGGACCGGGGATTGCCTGCACGTTCGATTGGAAACGCGGGGCCGGAACAGCCTGAACATAACCCTGGCTGTTTTCAAAGATTCCGCGCGCCAGATTATGAGGGTGCAAAGGTGCACTGATCGGACTTTCCACAAGGCCAAAGCATGCATCGGTCCCCTCTAGTAAGTCTTGCCAGTATGCAGATGGTTCGGTTGCGAAAAGAGCACGAAACTTCTCTGACTGCTTCGACCAGCTATCACGATCATACTGGTCTTCGAAGTCGGGATCGCCTGCAAGACCGAGGCGCTGTAGAAGTTCTGCGTAAAATTTCGGTTCTAGCGCGCCAAGCGTGATGTCACGCCCGTCTGCACAGCGATAGGAACTGTACCAAGGGGAATCATCCAGAAAGCCGCGCCCGCGCTCGGCTTGCATCATGCCGCTGGGCAGCAAATCGAAGATGAGGTTCATCATATGCGCCGACCCATCGACAATCGCTGCATCAATCACATCGCCCTCACCGGTGGCCCTGGCCTTTAGAATGCCCGCGAGAATGCCAATCGTCAGATAGTTCGCACCGCCGCCAATGTCCCCGATCAAGCCTGGTGGCGGCAGTGATCGCGTTCCAGTTGGGCTTGCAAACCAGGCAGCTGAACTGACGGATACATAATTGATATCATGTCCAGCCGCCTGGGCGAGCGGTCCCGCCTGCCCCCAGCCCGTCATGCGACCAAAGACAAGCTGTGGGTTCCGCCCCAGACAAACTTCCGGACCAAGGCCCAGGCGTTCCATCACTCCCGGCCGCATGCCCTCGATCAGGGCGTCCGCCGTCGCAATCAGATCCAGCGCGACCGCGCGGTCTTCAGAGTCTTTCAGGTCCAGAGCGATCGAGCGCTTGCCTCTTTTCAGAATGCCGACAGGCAAAGTCGATCCCGGATCGGAGCCCTTGGTCTTTCGCTCTATGAGAACGACATCCGCGCCCAGATCGGCCAGATGCATGCCACAAAAGGGCGCCGGCCCAATGCCCTCGATTTCGACAATCCGAATGCCCTGCAGAGGTCCTTTAGACACGGGACGTCACCTGAACGCCGAGACGCCCGTCAGGCTCCGCCCGATAAGGAGTTTCTGGATCTCCGTCGTTCCATCCGGAATGGGTGCGATCATCGCTTCGCGGGCGAGGCGCTCGACAATGAACTCCTTCGTGACGCCATTACCGCCGTGAATCTGTACTGCCTGGCGCGTTGCACTGACAGCGATTTCGGTACCGTACCATTTTGCCATTGCGCACTCCTTGTCGCAGCGCTGTCCGGCGTCAATCATGCCCGCTGCGCGCAAAGACAACAGGCGCGCCGCATCGATCTCTGTGGCCATTACAGCTAACTTTTCTGCAATGAGCTGGTGGCCGGCAATTGGTTTGCCATGCTGCGAACGGTCGATTGCATAATTTATTGACTCATCAAGCGCGCGCCGCGCCATGCCATAGCCCCACGACCCGACGTGAACTCGCGCGCGTTCGAACAGGGTGAGCGTGTTCTTCAGACCCGAGCCTATTTCACCGATAGTATTCTCGACCGGAACGCGCACATCATCGAGAAAAACCTGTGATGTTGATTGTCGATTGAGCGCGATCTTTGGAATACCGCGGACTTCATAAGGATGCTCATTGCGATCGAGCAGGATATGGGTCAGTTCGTTCTCGCCAGTTCGGCAGGTGCAGATGAAAAAATCTGAGTACTCACCATTGGTGATCCATGTTTTCTCACCAGAAATCACCCAATGGTCACCATCTCGCACAGCCCTGGTTTTCGCCGCCGCGACATCCGAACCGACATCCGGCTCGGAAATGCCGACAGACGCAAAAAGTTCCCCCGCCAACAATCTAGGCAGGTAACGTGTCTTGATGTGCTCCGGCGCGAGTTTGACCAGCATCGACGCTGCGCTGCCATTAACAAGTGCGGCTATCGCCAAGTCTCCCGAACTATAGGCAAGCTCTTCAATTAGTTGAACGTGCAGCTTCCAGGACAACCCCAGCCCGCCGGCAGATTCCGGCTGTGGGGC
This sequence comes from Hyphomonas sp., assembly GCA_024743015.1. Taxonomy (GTDB): domain Bacteria; phylum Pseudomonadota; class Alphaproteobacteria; order Caulobacterales; family Hyphomonadaceae; genus Henriciella. Next base: position 6,495 of record JANSXJ010000004.1, read on the forward strand.
GTTGACGAGACCAAATTCTGCCAGCTTTTGCGTCCAGCTTTGCATTTTGTCCTTTGGAACGAAGTCTTCCCCATGCGCAGCCAGTTCCGGCTCCAGCTGCTCATCAAGATAGCGACGCAGGCTTTCGATTGCGGCGAGCTCAGCCTTGTCAAAGAAAATATCTAATCCCCCAATCATGCATTTGCCCTCTTGAAAATGTTGACCACAGCAACACCCTCCTCAATGCCAATTAGGCCGCCGCTGTTTTCGTGGATAGCGTGTCGGGCACCATCAACCTGGCGCTTTCCAGCTTCGCCGCGTAATTGGGTGACAAGCTCATGAATTTGCCCCAGCCCGGTTGCGCCGATGGGGTGGCCCTTGGACTCCAGCCCGCCAGACGGATTGATCGGGATTGAGCCGCCAATCGTGAAGTCCCCGCGTTCCGCTGCCGGGCCTGCTTCACCGATCGGAACTAACATCAAGTTCTCGGCGTGCATCAACTCACCAATCGCGGTTGCATCGTGCACCTCGGCAACGTCCATGTCTTCTGGTGAAAGGCAGGCCATTTCATACGCCCTCTCAGCGGCAATTCGCGCAACATGGCGTTCCGGTGCATCGGCGCTGCGCGCGGGGTTTCCACTTGCAACGGCGCTGGCCATAACCTGGACGGCTCGTGACGTAGTGGCACCAATCTTCCTCAAGCCTTCCTCATTGCAAAGGATGACCGCTGCAGCACCATCCGAGATCGGTGAGCACATTGGCAGCGTCAAAGGGTAAGTGATGGGAGGTGCTGAAAGAATTTCATCAATCGTGTAAGGCTGACGGTATTGCGAATACTCATTGTGCTCTGAATGCTGATGATTTTTCGCGGCTATCGCAGCAATCTGGCGCTGAGTCGTGCCATAGCGCTTCATATGGTTCCGGCCGAACGCTGCGTAGATTTTCATGAATACGCTATAAGGGCGTTCAGATTCCGATCCCTCCGGTTCGGCAACACCTTCGCCCAACTGGAGAAGCCTTTTGGCATTCTCCTCAGGTGTCTCAACATCCCAACCGCCATCGAACACAGCGAACATCCTCGCCTTGTCAGGCACGTTCATTTTCTCGACACCCGCCGCCAGGACAACGTCCTGCATACCAGCCTTAAGCGCCTGAACAGCAAGGTGAAAGGAGGATGAACTGGACGCACAGGCGTTTTCAATATTGAATGCGGGAATACCTGTCAGCCCGATCTTGCTGAGCGCAACCTGGCCAGGAACAAAGGTTTGTCCCTGCAAGAACCCTTGGGTCGCACTGGAATGGTAAACTGCCTCCACGGCGGCCTTGGTGCAGCCTGCATCATCCGCCGCACGCAAAATGGCGGTGTCCAGCAATTCAGAAATACTTGCTTCCAGATGCCGCCCGAAATGCGTCATGCCGACGCCTACAATATAAATCTTACTATCCGACAAGACTCTCTCCCCATCTACAGATGGCCGCTACTGGCCTGAATATTTCGGTGTTCGTTTCTCACTGAAGGCTGAAAGCCCTTCGAGGAAGTCAGCGGATTTTGCATGCGCTTCGAGATGGCGCATTTCCAACGCGATGGCTTCGCGCGCGGACAAGTGTGCGCTTCCGGCAACCATCTCCTTCATACGCTGAAGTACAAGCGGGCTTTTCTCCGCCAGCTTTGCAGCAAGCGCCTCTGCAACCGATGACAAGTCGTCATCCTCAACAACTTGGCTTACAAATCCGGCTTCACGAAACGCTTCCGCCGACCAATGATCGCCGGAGAATAGGAGATAATTCGCTTTCTTTTCGCCAACATACCTCGGCAAGAGAGATCCCCCGCCGCCCGGCAGAACACCAAAATTGGAATGGGCGTCGCCCAGCCGCGCACTGCGCGCCGCCATCACGACATCGCAGGTCATGGCTAGCTCCAGTCCGCCGGCCAAAGTCAATCCATTGAGCGCTGCAATTGTCGGCTTCGGCAAAGCACGAATAGCCAAAAACACGTTCTGAATGTCGCGAAGGAAGCCAAGAAACCCGGTATTGTCACCAGCCTGAACTTCCCCCAAAACGCCCTTCAGGTCAGCACCGCAGCAAAAGGCGCGCCCGCTCCCAGTGATAGTCAGCACTCGAATCTCATCGCGCTCGGCAACATCTTTCACACATTGCGCAAGTTCATTCACCATTAGAGCGGACAGTGCATTCATGCTGCTCGGACGCGTCAGGGTAATTCGTGCACACGAATCTTCCGCCTCAAATTTCAGGGTTTCAAACGACAATTGTCCAATTCCAAGCATTGGGCCGCGTTCGCCCCAAAACTTGGCCCGTTCCAGATGAGGCTTCACTTTATCGGGCCAGAAAACTTATTGAACATCAGACGCATGTCACCGTGCGCCAAAGCGTCGTCAGTCGAGCCTCCCAAGGCAATGCAGAGCTCTAGCGATGTCAGCTATCGTCCAGCTGGCGCTCATTCTCGAGGAATTCCTGCGGGGACTGCCCCGTTAACCGGCGAAACGCACGGGAGAAATTGCTGGGGTCCTTGTATCCCAACAGATACGATATCTCCTTGATGGACCGACGACCTGTCCGCAAATAGCCGATAGCGAGATGCTGGCGAACATCGTCGAGCACGGTGTTGAAGGTTGTGCCCTCATCCTGCAATTGGCGCTGAAGACTTCGGTTACTTGTATTTAGCTCTCTTGAAACCGACTCCAGGGAGACAGCTCCATCCGGTAGCATTTCGACAATCGCCGCCCGGATCCGCGGAATAATTTGTTGTTCATCGAACCGGGCAATGTATTCCATCGCAATCTGGTCATTCCTTCGAACAATGTCGGAATTCGCGCCGCGCAGCACGCGCGTATAGTCCTTCTCGGCCACATGCAGCTCTAGACTGTCGTGACCATATTCGATCGGACAACAGAAAAAGGCATCAAATTCATCCATCGCGACCTTACCAGGTTTCGGACGACGCATTCTTACCAAAACAGGAGAATAGTCCGCTCGGTAAACCATTCTGACGAAGCGAAGCACCGTCGCCAAAAAAACATCCTGGCGGACCGGCGGCACGTCTTCCTTGAGTTCAATGGAATGAATGAGGCACCCCTTCCTGATTTCAGACCTTGTCTCAGCAGAATGAGAAATTAGCCTGAAAAAACGATCAAACCGGTGGAAGAATGTTTCCAGCGTTCGGCTTGAGAACAATGAATACCCAAGCGCATGCATTGAGCCGGGCGTATTTCGCTCGGCCAGCTTCAGCCCGATCGTCTCATCACCTGTCGCCTCTACGATGAGCTCAATGAAGCGACTGAATCGTCTAGACCGCACCCTGGCATTCGGGTCCTGGAGAATATCAGGATCAACTTCCGCACGCCGCAGTAGATCTGGTACATCAATGGAAAAGTCAAATTCGTCCAATATGGCCACAATCTGTATGAGCCAGGATGCAATGACTGACCGCGTCTCACTCAATTCTGGTTGCGCCTTACCTGATGATGTGTGGTTCAAATATCGATTGTCCTGTACGACCGTCTTCGATGACAAGCTTTATCGGTTCATGACGGTTTGTCCAATTTTTGAACAGGATTGTACACGCTTCAGCCAATACTGCGGACCTGGCCGCCCCAGTATTTCTTACGTACATCCTTTCGCAACACCTTACCAACGACGCTCAGAGGCAGTTCCTCCACGAACAACACGGATTTTGGTGTTTTGAAAGATCCGATCTGCTCTTTTACATAGGCAATCAGGTCAGATTCGGCCACCTCAACAGAGTCGTTAAGGATGACTTCCGCATGTACAGCCTCGCCCCATTCTTCGTGGGGAACACCGACAACCGCTGACATCAAAACGCCAGGATGGGAGTTGACTGCGGCCTCAACCTCAGTCGCATAGACATTGAAACCACCCGTGATGATCATGTCCTTCTTCCGATCAACCAGGTAGCAATATCCGTTTTCGTCCGTATATCCGATATCCCCTGACTTCCAGTATCCGTTGACGAATTCCTCCTTCGTCTTCTCTGGATTGCCTTCATAGCCAAGACAGGTTGAGCGCGATCGCAAATAGAACTCGCCGAGTTCGCCTACAGGAACTGGATTACCGTCATCATCGCAAACCGACAGTTCGATCCCGGTTGAGCGTCGACCCGCGGACGCGAGTCGGCCTTCAGTCTCGGCGTCCACGATATGATCTTTCTTGCTCAGGCAGAGGGTTGCCGCCAGATGTTCCGTGGAGCCGTACACTTGTGTGAATATTGAACCGAATCGCTCAACCAGGAGCTTGGCCTTGGCCGGGCTCATGGGGGCCGCGCCATACAACACCGTGCGCAATGAGGATAGGTCATACTCTCGTGCTTCGGGCATTTCCAAAAGGCGGTACGCCAGAGTCGGTACGATGAAGGCGTGAGAAATCTTCTCTTGCTGGATATAGCGGCACCAGTTCTCCAGACTGGGCTCGTTCATTGTTACCGTGCAACCACCGCTGAACAGAACCGGCAAAAGCATCATACCGCTGCCATGGCTAATGGGAGCTATATGCAGCATGCGGCAGCCATCGAAGAAATCCGGGTCTGGAAGTGTCAGGAAACTATCGCGGCACCCCAGAATGTTGTCGATTGAATACTTCGCGCACTTGCTGTCACCAGTCGTGCCTCCTGTAAAGCGCATGAGCACGACGTGCGTTCGATCATCGATTTCAATATCTGTGTTCTCTGTCGACGCGTTCGCCAAAAGATCGGGAAGGGCCAACACGCCTGAATATGGCTTGACCAGAGCATCCATCACAACAATCTGAATGCCGCGTTCGGTAAGCGGGCCAGCATGGGAGGCTAGGAGGTCATTCTCGATGAACGCGACTTTGGGCTTGACGATGTCGATCTGGCCAAGATGCGTTTCCAGGCTGTCGAGGTAGTTGGCATGACAACATGTTGCATAAGCTTTTGCAGCTGACCCCCAATGGAACAGGGAGAGATTGTCATTTTGCAGCATACAGACATATCGGTCGCCCGCGCCGAGATTCAGGTTTCCATTGAGAATATGTGCAATCTGATTGGTTATGATGTGATAGTCACGAAAACTCAGCCGGCGGCCACGCTCAAGATTCACAATCGCCTCACGATCTCCGAAGGATTCCGCGAGCCCTTGCATGACACGGCTGTAATTTACCCGCCCGCCTTCTGTCGAAACCAATGCTGCAGCAGAACTTGGAGCGACGTCAACAGGCATCAGTTCACGGTCATTGCGCTTTTTTGAGAAAATTCCGAACACAGAGACTGTCCTCCCTTTTGTCTACACCACCCTAAGATTGCTGCGTACAGGATCGATTTAAAGCAGCTTTTTAAATAGATTCAGCAACCAGCCCGTCTTCGAAGAATAGGGAGGCAGCAATTGGCTAAGCACACTGATCTTCGATTGTGAGAACACCGGCTTCAAATGACTGAACCGCTCGAAACTTCCCGGCCCCAAATAGGATCCGATCCCGCTTTGCCCGATGCCGCCAAATGGAAGACGGCGCTGGAAGACGTGCATCACCGTGCCGTTCAGGGTCACGCCGCCAGCATGGGTTTCGCCAAGGATTTTTCGTCGACCTGCACTGTCTTTACCGAAATAGTAAAGTGCCAGTGGCCGCTCGCCAGCATTGATGTACTCGATTACTTCGTCTTCCGTACGATAGGTCAGGATCGGCAGAATCGGCCCGAAAATCTCTTCCTGCATCAGCCCCATATCGCTTGCAACATTGGTCACAGCCAGCGGGGCTATTCGATGAGCAGCCTCGAACATGCCATCGCCACTGCCTGCGAGATTGGTCACTCCGGCACCTTTTGCGCGGGCGTCTTCAACCAGTCCCCGCAAACGGTCAAACTGCCGGTGATTTATAATGCTTGTATAGTCCTGATTGGCTTCGATCTCGCCAAAACACTTGTGCACCTGCCTGGCGAGCGCTGACACAAAGTCTTCTACACTCCCTTCTGGAACGAATGCGTAGTCGACACCGATGCACGTTTGTCCTGCGTTGAGGAGCTTGCCGAAAACAAGGCTCTGCGCGACTTCTGGAAAATGAGCACTTTTATCAATGATAATGGGGCACTTGCCGCCAAGCTCAAGCGTCACTGGTGTCAAATTGGCTGCGGCCGACTGGGCGACTTTTTTACCTGTATTGGGCGAACCGGTGAAGAGAATATGATCGAATGGAAGAGACGTCATCTGCTGCGCGACATCCGGGCCGCCGATTACCACTGCCATCTCTTCTTCTGAAAAATACTTGCGAACAAGACGCTGCGAAATTTCAGCTGAATGAGCCGAAATTTCACTTGGCTTGGCAATAATCCGGTTGCCAGCCGCCAACGCACCCGCCGCACCGGCGAATACTGTGCCATAGGGATAGTTCCAGGTTCCGAGAATGCCGACGACACCAAGGGGTTGCGGAATTAGCCGCGAAGATCCCGGCAATCCAAACGTGTCAGTTTTGACACTGCGCGGCTTCATCCAGTGTTTTAAATGGCGCCGTGCAAATTTCACATCCGACAGAACCAGCATGATGTCTGTCAGGATGGTTTCATACCGGCTGCGTATTCCGAAATCAGCCGTAACCGCGTTAATGAGTTCGTCTTCATGCGTCTCGAACATTTTCCCAAGACGAGCCAGCAGGTCCATCCGGGTTTCATAGCTGCAGGACACCTGCTCTCGCGTGAGGGAACGCTGCAGGGTGAATATCCTCTCAAGCTCGGTGATGCCGGTTTCAATCCCCACTATCTCGCCCTCAAACGTGTTGCCGCATCGAGGCGAATTGTTTCACCATTCAAGTATCCATTCTCGACGATGAACTGGCATGCGTGTGCAAATTCCATGGGGTCTCCGGCGCGGCGTGGCGCCTCGACAGTGTCGACCAGTGAAACGACCACCTTCTCACCCAGACTCTTCACCATCTGTGTCAAAAACAGCCCCGGTGCGATCGCGTTGACACGGACGCCGACGGCTCCGAGTTCCCGCGCCGCCGGCATGTTCATACCGATCACACCCGCCTTGGACGCTGAATAGCCGGCCTGACCTATTTGCCCTTCATAGGCGGCACCGGATGACACATTGATAACGACTCCCCGCTCGCCCAGATCGTCTGGTGCGTTCCTCGCCATGACGGCGACGCATTTACTCATGACGTTGAACGTGCCGACGAGGTTGACCATGATCACCTTGGTGAACTTGTCGAGCTGACAAGGGTTGCCGTCCCGGTCGAGAATTTTGGTCGGTGCCGGAATGCCTGCCGCGTTGACAGCAATCTGAATGGCCCCGAATTTCTCGACGGTATTTGTCACCGCATCCGCAACCGATTGATCATCGGTCACATCGACCTTGAAGAACTGGCAGACCTTGTTTCCAAGTTCGCCACAGAGCGCGTTTCCTGCGACTTCGCTCAGATCGAAGAGCGCGACGCGTGCGCCCTGCTCAACAAAACTGCGCGCCGCAGCAGCGCCTAGTCCAGAGGCACCACCTGTAACCACAGCGACTTTTCCATCGAGTTTCATGTTCGCAAGCTCCTGACCTGCTATTGTCAGCTTTCAACTGCTCAAGTCTGGAGCAGCCTCCCTTCGATGGAAAGGAGGCTGCTACAAGACGATCAGAAATTTATACGGCCTTCGGCACCAATCACGCGCGGCTCTTCGATCCAGCCAACATACACGCCCGGGCTGAGTGGCGCGTCGACCGAGGCGGTATAGGTGGCTTCATCGGTTAGGTTGCGACCGAATACACGGAATTCGTAGCGGCCAAACTCCACCCCGACATGAGCATCGAATTTCGTATATCCTTCCTGAAACGCGTTCGGGTCGAGGTCGCCATCCAGGAACATCTCGTCCTTGAAGTTGGCTCCAATCCGGGCATTCAGATCGAAATTCTCGAAACTGCGATTGAAGGCGAGATAGACGTTACCACTGAACTCGGGCGCAAAGGCCCCGCGTTCGCCGGCAAGGTCCTTGGTACCCACACCTGCAGAATCCGGGCATGTGCCCAAGCCCGTTTCGATCACTGAACACCCTGCCCCTGGGAAGGACTGGAATTCGTGATCGAGATAGGCGAACGCACCGCCAATCTCGATTTCGTCGCTGAGAAGGAACTGGCCATCAAGTTCCAGCCCCTGCACTTGAAGTTCAGCCGCGTTCCCAACCACGAAGCTTGTCCCACTCCACGAGGTTACCTGCAGGTCTTCTAACTCGCTTCGGAAAATGACTGCCCCGATGCGAGCACGGTCACCCATGAACTGGTGCTTGATACCAGCTTCCCAAGCCGTGACTTTCTCATCCTCAAATTCATGACCCGGACGCGGGCTCCCATCCGGTTCCGCCGTGTCAGGACTGAAATTGTAACCACCAGATTTATAGCCAGTGGAATAGGAAATATAGGCCGACCCGTTGTCAGCATACTGCCAGCGCAGTTTTACAGATGGATCAAGATGATCTTCTGTTCGCGTATCGTTGAGGTCAGCAGCAAAGCGGTTGAGCAATGCGGCAAAAGTCGTTGCAGAGTTCAATCCATCTGCACCTCCAACAGTAGCGGCGGCGGTTAGATATTCGGTTAGATCGGCAGACCCGATCGTGTCTGCGGGTGTGACAAGGCCAACGAAGTCTCGGGGTGTGCCGGCTCCAACAACAACACTCTTATCGATGCTCTTCTCATCTTCGGAGTAACGCAAACCTAGTTCAAGTGTGACGCTGTCGGTCAGGTCAATGCCAAGCTCGCCAAAAAGCGCAATCGTTTCGGCTTGTTGATCGAAGAAAGTGCGTTGAGCAACGTTAACAATACCGCCGGGCAAAATCGATGTTGGCAAAACGCCAAATGTGCCATTGAACGCCGTTGTCTCTTCAATATAAGCATCCTGGTTTTCATAATACAGCCCGCCCAAGAAATTTATGCGCCCATCCCAGTCTGTGGCAATGCGAAGTTCCTGGCTAAACATGTCCAGTTCTTCTTCATCAAGATTGTGAATGAAGCTGACAGGCAGAAAATCCACATCGTGATGTTGAGCGAAATCGAAAGAGGAGTAGCCAGTAATCGAAGTGAGGGTAAAGTTATCGAACTCCCATTCTGCCTTCACAGATCCGCTCAATGATTCGGTTGTCTCCGTGTCGGAGATTGGAGGATCGCCGACACGGAATGCGGGATTGCCGCTGAAGCTGACATAAGCGGTATCGCCAGTAGAAACTCCAAAGTCTGGATGAAGCATTTGTGAGAGCGCTATCGTGCTAGGCGTCGGCAGGCGATCATCAATCGCATTAATGGTAAGCTCCTTACCGACCCCGTCCATTTCAAGATAGCTCAGTTTCGTCTCAACGTTTAAACTCTCCGTTGGTTGCCAGGCGAGCGTCGCCCGGGCGAACATGTCTTCGCGCTCGGCTTCGTCGCGATCAAAGACACGGTTCTCAACATATCCGTCAGTTGTCGTATAACGAATTGCCAACCGGCCTGCCAAATTATCCGCCAAGCCCGCGGAAAAGACGCCCGAGTAGCTTTGCGTATTGAATTCTGGTTCCCAGGTGACACCGACCCAACCATTGAGTTCCTCTCCGACTTCTGGCGAGGCCGTTTCAAGCTTGATCGCGCCAGCAACCGTGTTCTTACCGAATAGAACGCCTTGGGGCCCACGCAGAACCTCGACTTGCTGCAGGTCGAACTGGGACTGTGAGAATTGGCGGCTGCGCGGCTGATAAACGCCATCCACATAAAGGCCAACCGATTGCTCGAATCCCTTGTTGATACCAGATCCGACACCTCGGATAAAGATGTTCGAGGTTTGCGCTCCCCGACCGACCTGCAGGCCCGGCACGCGCGCGGAAATCTGCTCAAGGTTCGTGACCCCTTGCGCTTCCAGCTCTGCTCCGGAAACGGCGGTCACGGCCACCGGCGCATTGATCAGCGTCTCGTCCCGTTTACGTGCCGTAACAGTCACTGTTGTCAGTCTTGCTTCCCGCTCCGCTTCTGTTTCGGCAGGGACATCTGCCACTTGCCCATAGGCCGGCGTGGCAAGGGCAATGGCGATCGGCAAAATTGCTGCGCCGCTCAAATTGAGTCTAAACTTCTGGTTCATATATATCCTCCCAAGAGCCCTTTTGTGCTCCGTGTTTCCGTTCCCGCTATGATGCACAAGGACGCGAAAGTAGATTATGAACTCTGGTGAAAGATGGCTCTGTTAGAGTCATACCAGTTCACGCCAACAGATCGTCATTCCGCGATACGAGAGGGCCTTATCCTGCTCAAATCCTTCCATGCCCGACATCCGCGATCGTCCGACCAGATGACCTAGCCCCCTGAACAGCCTAGTTCTATAACTAAAACATGGCTGCAGTTCAGGGGGCTAGGTCACTCGGATATGGCGATATCACCCCTCAAGGGCATTACCCTCAAGCCGCCGCCGCGTTCGAGGCGGTCATTGGTGTTCTGTATACGGTAATATTGTTGTCTCGGTTGGTGGGCATGTACGGAACTCGCACCGCAACGAAACCATCGAGCCAGCGCCTGCTCGTGTGAAATGTATCCATACTTCCGAATCAAGACTTCTGAACCGAGAATTATGATGGGTCCATTTCTCCCGTCTAGGCGGCCGGCTCAGGCGCGGCAGACATTTTGCTGCTCACCTGCTCATTGAAATACTCCAATCGCCTCTGCCCCAGCGCATGCGCGATATCACGCTCCCCCTCAGGAATAGGTTCGGTCCGCGTAAGCCAATAGTACACAAAGTGCGACAGCGTGGCGTAAGTGTAGGCTAGGTCCTTTTCCATATCCGCCTGATGCTGATCGAAGGCGTCCATGCGGGCGAGCAAACGCTCTTCCAGCACTGAACGCGCTTCTGGATCGAACCATGCTCTCAGTGCGTCTTCAACGATCGCCGTTTTTGTCACCCCTGGCTTGTCAGCTGCCTCACACAGTTGCGCATAGAGCTTTGTCGAAATCCGTATGTTGACGCGCGGCTTTCCCATCCACTCAGAACCCCGGAAGGACGTCAGGGTCGCCGCGATCCGCAGCAACGGCGCGTCTTACGGCTTCGAGGTTTTGATCGCTGGTCGGATCAACCTCATCGTCGATGTCGGCATCAACGCTTGGCTCGGCAGTGCGTTTTTCCGGCAGATCATCATTCGTGTGCTCAGGTTCTCGAGTCCGTTTCAGCGACACACTATCAGGATGTTCCCTATCCTCAGCCTCCGGCTCCTTGAAGGGCGGCGCTGCAACAATGGATGTCCACTCTGCGTCACACGCGGCGTCGTCCCATTCGACGGGCGCTGGCGACAAGACTCGTTTCGTAAAATTTGCGTCTTTGAAATAACAAAGCTTCCTGGCGAGCACGGGCGGCGCTCCGGACACCATGATAATTTCATCACTGGCAGAAAGTTGCATGACCTCGCCGGGCGTTATAAGCGCGCGCTGAGTTTCCTGGCGTGAAACCATCAAGTGAGAGAGCCAGGGCGCAAGCCGGTGACCGGTATAGTTCTTCTGCGAGCGGAGTTCCGTTGTTGTTCCGAGCGCATCAGAGACGCGCTTGGCGGTGCGTTCATCATTGGTCGCGAAAGCAATGCGCACATGACAATTATCCAGGATCGAATTATTGGGCCCGTAAGCCTTTTCGATCTGGTTCAGGGATTGAGCGATCAGATAGGCGCGGATGCCATAGCCTGCCATGAAGGCGAGTGCACTTTCAAAGAAGTCCAGCCGCCCGAGCGCAGGAAACTCATCCAGCATGAAGAGCAGTTTCCGGCGGTTCTTTTCGGGCAAATCTTCCGTCAGCCTGCGTCCAATCTGGTTAAGGATCAGCCGGATCAGCGGCTTCGTCCGAGACAGGTCGGATGGCGGGACGACCAGATAGAGCGAAAGCGGGCTCTCCCCTTCAACCAGGTCCTCGATGCGCCAGTCTGATCGGCTGGTGACTTCCGCGATGACTGGGTCACGATAAAGCGACAGGAAACTCATGGCCGTGGACAGAACCCCGGAGCGCTCATTCTCTGATTTGTTGAGAAGTTCTCGAGCGGCCTGCGCAACTATCGGATGCACCCCTCTCTCCCCCAGATGAGGCGTTGTCATCATGATACGGAGTGTGACGGCGAAGGAGCGTTTCGGATCGGACAGGAACCGCACGCAGCCGCTGAGTGTCTTGTCTGCTTCTGCATAAAGCACGTGCAGGATGACACCGACGAGCAAGGCATGTCCGGTCTTCTCCCAGTGGTTTCGGCGCTCCAGCGAGCCTTCAGGGTCAACCAGTATGTCAGCGATGTTCTGAACATCGCGTACTTCATGCTCGCCGCGGCGCACGCCCATAAGTGGATTATATTTCGGGGATCGCCGGTCGGTTGGATCAAACCGCACGCATCGGGAAAATCCGGATCGCCAGCCAGACGTGAGCTCCCAATTCTCGCCCTTGATGTCGTGGATGACGGCGCTGCCGGTCCAGGACAACAGGGTTGGTACAACCAGCCCCACGCCCTTGCCTGAACGCGTTGGTGCAAACGCCATGACATGTTCAGGGCCGTCATGACGCAGATAGCGCTTTTGCCAACGCCCCAGGAACACGCCTTTATCCGCAAACAATCCGGCGCGTTTCAAATCGGGTGCGCTGGCCCATCGCGCCGAGCCGTAAGTGGTGACATGGCGCTCGTGGCGACTGCGCAAGACAGAACCAATGATCGCCGCCAGAAAGCCGAGCGCCGAACCGGAGACCGCGATCAGCCCGCCACGTGCGAACACTTCCGGCGCATAGGCTTCATAGGCGTACCACCATTGGAACAGCCGCCACGGTTTATAGATTGGTGTTTCGCCTGCGATGAACCAGGGCGCGCCAAGCGCTGCCTGATGGCCAAGCGCGTCAGCGGTCATTTGTGTGGCGAGCCAGACCGCTCCGATGATCAGCGCGAACACCACCATGATCTGGCCAATGAGTATCTTTGTGCCGGTCATGGCGTGCCTCCTTGAAAGAGCAATTTGTCGTCTCCCAAGAATGATTGCTGAGACTGGTCTTGGACCAGCGGGATTCTGCGCCAATTCCCGCAGCGCCTTGCAAAGCCATCCAAGCCGTCTAGCGAGACAGCCCTCTGGAACGCCCCATATCCATGCTCCAGCCAATACCCGACGCGGTGCGTTTTATGGTCAGTTCTCGTCCCATTTGCCGACCAAGACTGCCACGCCATGGCACCAGCGCGAATTCCTTTGCGTTGCCAATGATCGCCATACGCCCGGCTGCAAGGTCGACATGCCCTTCGAGCTTGCCCTCAAACCGATCCCCTTTCGCCAGCTGAACAGAGGTTCGGCCTGAAGCGACTGCGATGGTGTCCCGCTCACGCTTCAGTTCCAGAGCGCGCAGCTTGCTTTTCTGCTCTTCCATGAGTTCTGATTGGCCCGCACCCAGATAGCCTTGTTCGCGGAGCCAGATCTGCCGACTTGCTTTCAAGTCCTTCAAGGTTTGCTGCTGCGCTGCTGCATCCTCTGACAGGTCGTCGATCCATGTTTCGCCGAGGCGGTCGATCTGCATCTTCGGTGAAAGCCAGGACAGGACACTCAATTTGACGCCGCCGGATCGGCCCGCCTCATATGCCGCTGCGCGCTCCAGAAAGTCTTCGCCAATGTGCCATTCACCGGTCGCAAGGCGCTCCCCAATACCCACACGCCGCAAAGCTTCGAGCCGCCGCTTCAGTGTCAGATGATAGGCTGGTTTTGATCCGGGATCGTGGCGGGCGTGCAGGGCTTCCGACCAGATATCGCCGGTTTGCTCTGCGACCTCAGCAATGGCCTTGTCCGAGGAACGCGCCACGGCTCGCGCGCGGGAGAGCTCCACCACTGCGCCTTGCGGCGGGCGGGCGTGAACATCGACCGCTGCAGAAGGCACATGCCAGATGCCACCGTCAAAATCTTCAATAAGCAGATAGCGCGTATCGCGAAGTTCATCCTCCGGGCCATAAGCCTTCACGACCCCGCGAATGGGGGCGGCGTCTTTCGCGCGGTCCTGAACAAATCGAATGTCGGACTCTCGTTCGCCGAATTCAGCGGCAAGTGTGCGGATGATATCGCCGCGCCGTGCTCTGCGTTTTAGCTGCTCTTGCCAGCCCTGTTTCATTCGCCAGGAGAGCGTGCCGTCCTGTTCAGCCAGGCCAAGAGATTCAAGGTGCCTGATGCGCGCGAAGCGCAAGGACCGATCAAACCGCTCTTTGCTCGAGCTTGCATCACCTAGCCTGAATGCGCCGTTCTCCAATCGCGTTTCGATCTCGGAATCGAGCCCTGTCCAGCGGTCCTGATCCACCTGCTTCTGACGCGCACCCGCGATCTCCAATGTTCGCCTCGGTCCGAGCCGTTGCGTGGCGAGTTCTTCGGCAGCTTCTCGGAGGCCCTTTGTGAGATAGTCCCGCGCGATGACGACATCCTTCATCCGGGCGTCGCGACCCCGCACAACAATATGGGTATGCGGATGGCCTGTATTGTGGTGATCAACGGCGACCCAATCGAGACGCCGCCCGACATCCCTTTCCATTCTCGCCATCAGTTCGCGCGTGGCCTGTTTGAGGTCCCCCATACGTGCGCCATCTTCCGGCGAGACGATGATCCGAAACTGGTGGAGGTCATGCTCGCTACGCTCCAGAAATTCGCGGGGGCTGATCCCCTCCTGATCGCGATCATAAAGAATGCCTCCTTCTCCCTCGCGATCGACACCGTCGCGCTGCAGATAGCTGACATGGGCGCGAAAGAGTCCGGGACCTGCGCCGCGCGCTCTTGCGATATGCACTTTGACAATGACGCGGCGCATGTGTTGGCGAGACAAATGCCTATGGCGAGAACCACCGGTTCGGGCCGCGCCGCCCGTGCCATAACGCGCGCCTGTAAAGGCAGACTTGCGAGAGGCTTTGGAAAGTCTCGCTCCGGCCTTATTCAGCTGGCGTGACAAGCGCTTGCCTGCGGGCGCGCCTTGATCGCGTATACGTCCGAGCCGCGGCGTGAAGGGTCTTTCCTCGCTCATCGGAGGTCACTCAATCCGTGCACCAAGGAATATTCAGTAATTTCAACGCGTTTCGAGAAACGCATGCACCACAATGCTGTGCAAAGGGCGCCAAAAAACAGATGTGCAGACAAGGGGTTAGGCGCCATGTGGTGCCATAGCTTCAATCTTGCCCTGACGGGTTCGCTGTTAAATCCCATGCCGCCTTTCGCCGCCATATGCCGCGCTCTGCCGCCATATGCCGAGCAGCACATTTTCAGTATTCCCAGATCAGTGCGGCGACGCCCTCAAGATCGCTAAGATCAGTCGCTCCGAAGTAGCGCCCATCCAGCGAGTCTGGATGCGGACTCATAAGGAAGACGTCGGTCTCTGACAGCGTGATGCACCCTGTCCAGACCGGCAATGTCCGCCCTTGTGAGTCATGTGTTTTGGCATGCCCGACAAGCTCTCCATTCAAAATAATCGAAGCCTCATTCCGACAGATTTCATCGCCGGAAACCCCTGCAATCTGTTTCAGAAGTGGCCAGTCCTTCCCGACATAACCCCGGCTCTGAGCCCACCGCGCATCATCGCTTATGGCTGACACGATGACCCATCGGCCAGGGGTGAATGGGTCATCGCGCAGCCAGTACAGACCTGTCGGCGCACTCGCTGTCCGGTTCCAGATCAGACGTTCCTGGGGCTGAAAAACACTGGCGATCCCGACTAATGAAACACCAATGACAACGCACAGAATAATGAACCTGCGCATCGACCTATCCAAGTCTGTCGCCAGTGGACGACCATCTCTGACGGTTGGACCAGTCCACCAGATCAGGCTTCGCATAGAAGATGCGCCAGCCATGTTTGCGATAGATTGGGCCGCGTCCCTGACAGCGATAATGCGACAGCGTAGTTGGCGAGAGATTGAGAAAGTCTGCGGCCTCTGCAGCCGTTAAGAGCTCGGGCAATTCATTGCTGCGCGCTGATTTTCTTCTTTGTTGTGACATCTCTTTGGCTCCTTTCGTCATCGTTTCGAGATGTCAAAAAGTGCCGGAAATGGCCGCCAGTTATAGCCGCAATAAGCGAGGTGTGAATTTTCACCCCTCTGATTTACCAAGATTTTCAACACGAAAACCGCCCCGGAGGTGATCTCCGGAGCGGTGATTGGGTGATGGATTTGACCCTAGTCCCGAGGGTTCCAGAGGATGACGTGGCGGCCTTTCTTGCCTTTCACGGGGGCGAGGTTTGCGTAGATCTTGCGCGGGCCGATCTGCGGGTCTGCGAGGGTGATCGAGACATATTCGCGGCCTGACGCCTTGGCTTTGCGAAGCCATCCACCGCCGATCTCGGTCGAGGTTTCGCCGGCGAAGATGCGGTAGTCCGGCTGTCCGTCGGCGGCTTTCTCCGCGTTCTTCTCGATGCGGATCGAGGCGGCAAGGTTCATCATTGCGAGAGCGCCTTCGAAGCCGGTTTTGGTTTCGCTGACATATCCGAGTGCGTTGGCCATGGTGTGGTTCCTTTCGTTTCCATGTCGCCGCGGGGACCCCTTGTCCCCGTCGACGCCGGACCGAGAGGACGGCGCAGGGCGGGCCTGAACCGGAACGGGCGAAACGCGAGTGGAGCACCGGACAGGCAAGAAAACTTGGTCCGCGAGGAGCCGCAAAGCGGCGGGGAAGTTTTCTTGAATGGCCGGTTTCAAGGCCCGACAGGCGTCGTCCAGGTCACACGGCATGAGACGGGAACAAGGGGTTCGGAGCGCATCGTTGGAAACGGACGAACCGACGCTGGCCGACATTTCGGAAGGCCCATCGAGACCCAAAGATGGGGCGATTTTTTTTGGCGCGGTTCAATAGATGAACCTCTTGTCTGCGCCCCAGGCAGTATCGATCCCTACGCGGAAAACCGCCCGGCGACTGTCACCGGGCGGCTCCGCCATCCGCCTGACGAGGAGACTGAAAGGTCAGGCGGCGTGTGGCTGATCGAAGGCTTGCGTCGCGGCCCCGTCAATGTCTTCGCCGCGCTCAAACAGGCCAGCAATTCGTGCCCATGCATCGGCGGGCGGTGAGCCTGCGCCCTCGACAAGGCGGACTGGCGGAGTTTGCATCCATGCAGGACGCCAGTCGGGATTGGGCTCGCATCCATGGCCCTCGATCCGGTTTCCGATGATCTGTTTCTGGACCTTGGCCGTGTCGCCCGCGCAGCTGTCCGCAAGCGATGTCGAGCCAATGTCAGCGACCATCGCATTGATTGCGCGCTTGTCGCGCAAGAGGTTGAAAAAAGCTGGGTCAGGCTTCCAATAAGTAGGCAAATCCGTCTCGCAGACGTGCAGCACCGCCTCGACGACCGGCCCGCCTGCTTCCAGCGTCTCAGCCATGGTGACGGCCAGAACCTCCATAACTTCCTCGTCCGACATGGCGAGCAAGGCGGCAAAGAGTTCGCAAAGGCGGTGGGCGTCTGTGTTGCGCCGCGCCTCTCCGCGCACACCCAGCGCCTCGAACAGGGAAGCGACATAGGCGCGTCTTTCTTCCATCTCGGCGGCGGCTTTCGAGCCTTCAAGGCTGGCGCGCGTGTCGGGTTTCTTCGTCCGGCACTCATACGCGCGAATGTCCCATAAGGCGCTTCCCGTCATCGCATGGGCCACCATCAGGCGAAGCGCGATGGCAGGCTGGTGCGCCAAGCTCGCCTGCGCTGCGACATGGCGATGCAGGAGGATGTACTCGGCCAGCGGGCCTGACATTTCCGGTTTGACGGGCGCGGCGGGCGTATCGTTCTGACCAGACTTTGCCTTCTCCTGCCGCCGCGCCTCTGCCTGTGAGATGTAGCCCTCGTGGAAGTTCACCGTCCCATCATGGCGAAGCTCGACATAGACCTTGCCGCCTTGTTTCTTCGTGCGGGTCTGGTGGTCCCAGCGATGGAAGAAGGCCCCGCGCTCAAGACAGGCAACGTCCTTCCATCCATCCGCGAGATACGCCTCGACGCGCTGCGACACGGTGGCTGATTGCGCCTTCCAGAAGGTTTCGGGATCGGCGAACACGCCATGCTCGCCAAACAGGTCAGCGGTGATCTGTCCGTCATAATCGGCGATGTCGAACAGCGCCTTGTCGGTGGTGATGACCGCCCCGCCGGTGATCCATGCCTTGCAGTTCCGGCCTCTTGGTGCGCGTTCGTCTTGGCTCTCATAGAGGCGGAGCCATTCGGCCTGCTGGTCTTCTGTGGAGAGCGTCAGGGCGCGGATTGTCTCGCGGTCGATCTCGTCCTCGGCGTAGAGCTTGCGGATTGGCTCACTAAGCGAAGCCAGCGCCAGAACACGGCGCACCAGAAGCTCGGTGACGCCAAAGAAAGCGGCGATCTCGTCCACGCTGCGCCCTTCATCGTGAAGCCGCTTGAAGGCGGTGTACTGCTCCATTTCTGTGGCTGGCAGGCGTCCGACATTCTCGATGACGGAGGCGGCGATGGCGCTGGCAGCATCCTCCTCGCGCATAATCGCGCACGGCACTTTCGGGGTCTGCCCTGTCTCCTTCTCGATCTCTTTCAGGGCGAAGTAACGCCGCCGTCCGGCAACGACGCCAAAATGATCGCCTTCCTTGCGCACCAGCAAAGTCTGGCGAATGCCGCTCTCACGGATAGACGGCAAGATGTCGGACACGTCCGGCTTCTTTCGGCTGTGGCGCATGTTGAGTTTGGAAATCCGAAGCTCGGAGAGGGGAATGGTTTTGAGAATGGGCTGGGCCATGATCTGGCTCCTTGTTGATTAAGGGGTTTGGCGATTGGGGGCG
>JANSXJ010000051.1 GCA_024743015.1 Hyphomonas sp.
AAACAGTTGTCTAATCCGCCCAGGATGATCGTCCCCGAAGCGCTCAAGGAACGCACCGAGCAGATGCAATTTGCGCCTGCGGTGCGCGCTGGCGACATGGTGTTTTGCTCTGGCGTCATCGCAGCCCTGCAGGAAGGCGAGGCCCCGTCAGAAGAGGCTTATTTCCGCGCCGCCGATGAGGCCTTTGCCGAGATCGACATGATCCTGAGAGAGGCAGGCGGCAGCATAGCCGATATTGTCGACATCACGGGCTACCATATCGACTTCGAAAGCCATATGGCACCGATGTTTCGAGCCAAGGCGAAGTGGATGCCGGGGCCGTTTTTCTCGTGCTACACATTGATCGGCATTTCGTCCCTGTTCAATCCTCTCGGTTTCGTCGAGCTGAAAGCGCGGGCCTACATTCCCGAATGACCCGCACTGAACTTTCAACGGAACAGCAAGGCTTCTTTGATCGCTTGCGTTCAAATGAGTGGGAAAAGCCCGCGGGCATTCGCAATCTCGGGATCCGCCCCGAGGATTGGCTGAAGGATGTAAGCTACGGCTATGTTCGCTATGAATGGCCGAACGAAGGTGATCGGGACATTTCCGAAGGTCGCGTCTTCGGCGGCTGGGTCGCCGGGTTCAGCGACCATATCGTCTCCATGTGCATGGCCTCCGCGCTGGAGGATGGTGAGTGGTTCACGACGACCGAATTGCAGACCCGGCTGTTCCGGGCTGTCCCGCATGGACTGATCACGATTGAAGGACGATTGGTGTCGCGTGGGCGTACGACCGGGTTTGTCGAAGCCGACTGGCGCGACGAAAAAGGCCGTCATCTGGTGCGCGTCAGCGCGGCGAAGGCGATCCGCACGCGGGCTGAGTTAGAGATGAAATAGGCAGTCCGGCGGTCAATTGACTACAGACAAGTTTTGGAATCTAAATTTCAAAGTTTCCTCACAACAATTACGCACCGTAAATTTGATATGGCCACCCCGCCTAAAGAACTAACGATCGACCAAATAAGAGTATTGTCTCGAGTGAAATATTACATTTCCCTCGCACTACAACAATCCACGTCCGAGCGGCGCACGCCAAACCTAATTGCCGTTGGTCTCATACATGACGCAATCGAATTATTCTTTCTCGCAGCAGCGGATTTTTTGGATCTTCGTGTCAAAAGCTCGGCGAGATTTCTCGACTATTTGGACCAGATAGAGAGTGCTGTATCGGAACAAAAGCTCCCATTCAGACAGAGAATTAAATCTCTCAATGAATTGCGTCGCACAACGAAGCACCATGCTGCGGCTCACGAAAACGCGGAGCTGCAAAAAGCTGTCGCTGATGGCTTGCAATTCTTGCAAGCCGCCAGTGAATTGATCTTTGACCGGACGTGGTCGTCGATCTCATTGGTCGGCCAGATCGAACAGAAAGAGGTTCGTGAAATTCTATCAAAAGCGCACGAGCTATTGAGCCTAGGAGAATGGTACCATTGCTTGGTTGAATGCAGGAAAGCGTTTTATGTGCTCTTCGAGAAGCGGTCGGACATAAGGTCGTTTAAGGATCGCGACGAAGACAAAGCTAGCAACATTCTCGCCGATGCGATGTGCGAAGCACCTTGGTTCGCAAAAGACAGTAAGTACATCGAAAACCACGTGAAAGAAGTATTCGATTTCATTGTACTCGATTACAATTCTTTAGACACGAAGCTCCTAAAAGATGGGATTAACCCGCAAGCATTTTGGAACATCCGCCGCCTAACCCCCGCAGTCTACCAGTTAGAAGATGAATGGTTGGTCCAAAGATCATATCAAATAGAAGAGGCTAATCGAATTAGATCGGATGCAGAGTACGTTTTCGAAACCCTCGTGAACCTAGTTGTTCAGCGGGAACAAAGACAGAAAGGCGAACGTCTAAACGCCACAAAAGGGAATTGGGTTGTGCACCTACGCGCGCCGGGAGCGAAAGTTTACACGAAGGCGACCAAGCGAAGCTCCGTGCACCGGGAAGTTCCGGAACATATCAAAACGCTGACAACGAACTCAGCAACACCCGGGATAGACGGAGATGGCACCTACTGGTCGGTTAGTCACTTCGAAAAAGACCTTTGGATTATGGGTTATCTTCATGAGAGCGACATCGACTGGAAAGCTTCGGACGACGAACAATCCTAAGCCTGCACCATCCGCAGCAGCGCATCCACGGTTACGTCTTTCATCTCTTCCACGGACTTCAGGTCGACACGCGAGAGATTGATCGGCAACGCGATCGCGCCGTGGACCCCGGACCAGAGCACTTGTGCCAGATCAGCCGGATCGCCCGCGATGATCTGGCCAGCCGACTGGCCGTCTTTCAACGCCTGCGCCAACAGGGTCGGGAAAGCAAATTCACTGAGGTGCTGCTTGTCCGGTACGCCCATGGAGTCGGGCCGGACGAACAGCAATACGCTGCGATAGATTTCGTGCTGTTCGATGCCAAACAGAAGGTAAGACGCGAGCAGCGCCTCTATGCGTGCCAACGGGTCTGCATGCTTCACAGCGACATCGCGAAACACCTGTTCCTGCCGCGCGACACGGCCTTCCCACAATGACTGTCCGAGGCCAGCCAGGTCACCGAAATAGGAATAGATGGTGCCCACCGACACGCCGGCCTTTTTCGCCACGGCCCGGGCGGAAATCGCAGCGAGCCCTTCCTCGCGATAGAGATCAGCCGCGGCGCGCTGGATCGAGCGCCGAACTTCCGCGCGTTGTTCCGGTGTCGCCTTGGGTCGTGCCATACAGCCGTTTAGGCGGCTTTTGCGATCTGACGCAAGTTCATTTCAGCTTGCAGCGCGGAGAGCGGTTCGCCCATCCGCTCTTCCCATTTCTCGAAATTGATATTGGTCGAGTTGCGCCCGTAATACCAACCATCGACGAAGGCATCCATGCTTGGCACGACGCCCTTGGGTGCAACCAATGCGGTGTGCGCCATGGTCACCGCCAGGCGGATGGCATGGTACGGAAAACGGATCTGGGACAGATAATACGACGCCAGCGCCAATTCACCCGGAATGGTCGCGCCATAACCCGTCAGCACATGCATGAAATCGTGCAGCTGCGTGCCGCGCACCATCATATAGGCCATGTCCTCCGGCATCCGGTCGAGCTTGCCGCCCGACATGAGTTGTTTCTGAAACGCACGATAATCGCGGCCGAAATTCTCGATCAGATTGTTCTCTTCAACAAAGTCGCGATAGGCGGCGCCGAGCGTGCCCGGACCGTAGTCTCGCAAGCCTTCGACGGTGAGTGGCTCAGCGATATAGGCTTCTTTCAGGAATTCCGTGGCGCCCGGAATAGCATGAAGCTCTTCCATATAGGCATCGATCGCCTCCGTCGTCGCGCCTTCCCACCAATCGTGGAACAGAAAGTAGACCCCGTAATCAAGCGGACGGTCGACCGAGACCATGAACTTTTTCACGAAATCGCGGTCAACGATTGGGGGTTTGTCAAAAGCCGGGTGGGTCATGTTGGGTCCTCGCTATATTTGGCGAACATAGCAGATCAAACCACTAAAGTGAACATGTTCATTTAATAAGGCTTCGTCCCGTTTTCTCTGGACTCTCTTTGATTGCGTGGCTCAAATGAAAACCGATAAGACTGGAGGATAGACATGGCGCTAAAATACTTGCCGGCCGAAGCCGCTCCCGAAGCGCTCGACGAAGTGCTGAAGACGGATGGCGCGTGTATTGTGGAAGGCCTCTTATCCGCGGACGATCTCACGCGGATGAAACAGGAATGCATGCCCTTCATCGACGCGACCGAAACCGGCCGCGATGATTTTACCGGGCGAAAGACCACGCGCACTGGCGCGCTCGTCGCGCGGTCTGCTGCGTGCCGCGACGCGGTGATGAACCCAACGATCGTGAACGGTGCGAAGACTTTCCTCGCGCCCTATTGCGAAACGATCCAGCTTCACCTGACCCAGTTTATCCGGATCAAGCCCGGACAAGAGGTCCAACCACTTCATCGCGATCGGCTGGCCTGGGGCGGATACTTGCTGCCGACGCTTGAGCCGCAATTCAACACCATCTGGGCGATCACCGACTTCACCAAGGAAAACGGCGCGACCAACGTCATTCCTGGCTCCAACACCTGGGATCCGGAGCGCAAGCCGAGCCGTGACGAGGTAGAATATGCCGAGATGGAAGCCGGCTCTGTGCTGGTCTATTCAGGATCGGTTGTACATAGCGGCGGCGCGAACGTTTCGGAGGCCGATCGGATCGGTTTGAACATCACATATGCGCTTGGATGGCTGCGCCAGGAAGAGAACCAATATCTGTCCTGCCCACCGGAAATTGCCAAGGATTTCGACCCAGAGCTTCAGGCCATGCTGGGCTATGCAATGGGGTCCTATGCGCTTGGCTACTTCACGCCGCCGCTGCCGCCTGGCCAGGGACCGGAAGTGGTACCGCCTGACTTCCTGTTCAACGGCAAAGTCGCGTCCTGGGGCGATGAAATGTACGAGAAAGTCTCCGCCCGCGCACAAGACGGCGCTGTCTAGGCGCGCTTATCCTTGGGCGATCCAAGGCTGATATGTGAGGTTATAGACCGTACTTGCGGTAACACGCCGAGAATGTCGGCATGGAACGCCTTGTATGCGGGTAGGTCTTCCACTTCCACACGCAGCAAATACTCGACGGCTCCGGTGATGTTGTGGCACTCGCGCACTTGCGGGGCGGCTTCCATCGCTCGCTCGAAGGCTCTCGCATCCTTGGAAAGATGCGCGTCGAGACCGACCATGACGAACACGACCAGTCCAGTCCCCAACCTGGTGCGATCAAGAACGGCGCGATAGCCGGTAATCCATCCATTGCGCTCCAGCTCCTGAACCCGGCGCAAACAGGCCGATGGTGACAGACCGACTCGGGCGGCAAGGTCGGTATTGCTCATCCGCCCGTCCCCTTCAAGCGTATGCAATATATTGCGATTGATAGCGTCAATTTCCGCCATTTATTGTTCTCATTGCTCCATTCGCACGAAGTTTCGTGAGAAATTGTGCAAGAAACCACGTATAATTGCAAGATAATTAGGGAGTGCAATGATGCTGAACCTGTCTGACTATGACATGTCCGAGGAGCGCGGATTCCTCTGCCGCCACAATGCCAATGACGTCGTATTGAGCGGCGAGCTTGCTGTGATCCGAGACGTCGCCATGTCTCTTCCTCAACTCTTGCCCACGGGCCGTGTGCGCGATCTGTTGGTCGAGCGCCTGCCCCTCATACACCTTCCCCTCGATGAGATGAGCGATGCCGAGGCGCGGATGTGCATGGTGCATTACTCCTTCATGGTTCAGGCTTTTGTCTGGGGAGAACCCAAAGCCCCGACAGTGCTGCCGAAGAATCTCGCCGTGCCGATGGTCGCGCTGGCCGACCATCTCGGACAGCAACCGCTCTTGCCCTATTCCGGCTATGTGCTCGATAATTGGGGGCTCGTGGACGCGACCCGGCCGATTGATCTGGATAATATCTACATGATTCAGAACTTCCTGAACGGACAGGATGAGAACTGGTTCGTGCTGATCCATGTCGCGATCGAAGCCGCCGCCGGACGCGCTCTGGCCAACTTTGGCCCAGTCATCGAAGCCAGCGCCGCGGGCGATGTTGCGACCACCCGCCGCCTGCTCGAGGAGGTGGGTGAGACCTGGCACAAGATCAATTCCATATTTGATCGGATGCCGGAACGCTGTGACCCGTATGTCTATTTCGAGCGCGTCCGTCCGTACATTCATGGCTGGCGCGACAATCCCGCATTGCCAAACGGGATCATCTACGAGGGCGTAGAGCGCTTCGGAACGGCGGCCCAGGCGTTCCGGGGACAAACCGGATCGCAATCTTCGATTGTCCCTGCAATGGACGCGCTGCTCGGCGTCGGGCACGCCGTCGATCCGCTGCGCGAGTATCTCGATCAGTTGCACATTTACCGCCCGCCGGCCCACCGCCGCTTCATCGACGACACCCGTGCGGCGAGCCAGTTGCGCGCCTTTGTTGAAAAAGCGAGGGATCGAGGCCTGACCGAAGCCTACAATACCATCATTCAGGCCATCGCGGATTTCCGCACCCGGCACCTGGAATACGCTGCCAGCTATATCAACAAGCAGCAGCGCGCCGCGTCAGGCAATGATACGGAAGTCGGCACCGGCGGCACGCCATTCATGCGATACTTGAAGAAGCACCGCGACGAGACCGCGGCGCGGTTGATCTCCAATGCTGCGAATGCGGCTTAGGGAGTAGCGGGCGGACAGACGCTTCGTGTCTGCTTTTGGTGTTGGAGGGGGCGTTCTATAGCCCCTCTCCCGATTGCGGGAGAGGGGTTGGGGTGAGGGCATGATGGGTCAAGTCAAAGCGACGCCTGTTCTCTACGCAAGATCGGCGCCCTCATCCCCGGCCCTTCTCCCGCGTCCGGGAGAAGGGGGAGCTTGTGGCAAGTCAACCTCATCCTGAGCGTGTCGAAGGACCAGGCGGGCTTCCTGGAGAAAGCACCATTCTCCCGCAAACACCTGCGCAGGCGGGTGTCCATGGACGATTGTCAGAGTTGTGCTCCCTGGGTCCCTGCCTGCGCAGGGACTGGCGGATTTTGGGACGCGTGAGGGAGAATGCAGCTCGCGATCCCCGAAACCGCATTCCTGACGAAAGTCAGGATCCATGGCGGTAGAGACCGATCAGCCAGCCGCCATGGATGCCAACTTGCGTTGGCAGAGCGGGCATCGCGTTCCTATCGATGAGGTCCGTTGCCCCCCTGACCCCATGCCCCCCGAAACAAAAAAAGCCCCGCCGGAGCGGGGCTTGATTCACTTGTGGGAAGTCGCGCCTTAGGCGCTCTGACGGTTCTCGTCGTCGACTTCTTCGAAGTCGGCATCGACGACGTCATCGCCATCAGCAGCGGCGTCCGACGCCGCATCCGCATTGGCTGCTTCAGCTTGCTGCGCGCCATAGATCGCTTCGCCGAGTTTCATAGCTGCGGTCATCAGGGCCTGATGCTTTTCCTGAATGTCAGCAGCATCGTCGCCTTCGGCAGCGGCTTTCAGCGCAGCAGCAGCGTCTTCGATCTCTTTCTTCACATCGTCGCCGACTTTGTCGCCATGCTCTTCGAGCTGCTTCTCAGTCTGATGCGCGAGGCTTTCAGCATTGTTCTTCGCTTCAACCAGATCGCGGCGCTTCTTGTCTTCTTCCGCGTTGGCTTCGGCGTCTTTCATCATCGCTTCAATATCGGCATCGTTGAGACCGCCATCAGCCTGGATGGTGATTTGCTGTTCTTTGCCGGTCGCTTTGTCCTTCGCACCAACCGAGACGATACCGTTCGCATCGATGTCGAACGTGACCTCGATTTGCGGAACACCGCGCGGGGCTGGCGGAATATCTTCAAGGTTGAACTGGCCAAGGATCTTGTTGTCCGCCGCCATTTCGCGCTCACCCTGGAAGACCCGGATGGTCACCGCCGGTTGATTGTCTTCTGCGGTGGAGAAGGTCTGAGACTTCTTGGTCGGGATGGTTGTGTTACGGTCAATCAGACGCGTAAACACGCCGCCAAGTGTTTCAATTCCGAGTGACAAAGGCGTGACGTCGAGCAGAACAACGTCTTTCACGTCGCCTTGCAGCACGCCGCCCTGGATCGCTGCGCCGAGCGCAACAACTTCATCCGGGTTGACGCCTTTGTGGGGGTCCTTGCCAAAGAAGCCTTTCACAGCTTCCTGCACAGCTGGCATACGGGTCATACCGCCAACCAGAACGACATCGTCAATGTCCGATGGATTTTTGCCAGCATCCGCCAGCGCCTTCTTGCACGGATCAATGGTCCGCTTGATCAGGTCGCCGACAAGGCTTTCCAGCTTGGCGCGGGAGAGCTTGATGTTGAGGTGCTTCGGCCCGGTCGCATCAGCGGTAATGAAGGGCAGGTTCACTTCGTAAGAAGAGGCAGAAGACAGCTCTTTCTTGGCTTTCTCAGCTTCTTCCTTGAGACGCTGCAGCGCGAGCTTGTCAGCCTTCAAGTCAATGCCTTGTTCTTTCTTGAACTCGTCAGCGAGGAAATCGACGATGCGAAGGTCGAAGTCTTCACCACCGAGGAATGTATCGCCATTGGTCGACAGAACTTCGAATACGCCATCGCCAATTTCAAGCAGAGACACGTCGAACGTACCGCCGCCAAGGTCATAAACAGCGATGATCTTGTTGGTGTCCTTGTCGAGGCCATAGGCCAGCGCTGCTGCCGTAGGCTCGTTGATGATTCGGAGCACTTCGAGGCCTGCAATCTTGCCAGCGTCTTTCGTCGCCTGGCGCTGCGCGTCGTTAAAGTAAGCCGGTACGGTGATCACTGCTTGAGTGACTTCGCTGCCAAGATAGGCTTCCGCAGTTTCTTTCATCTTGGTCAGAATGAACGCGGAAACTTCTTGCGGCGCGTAATCCTTATCGCGGCCTTTGACCCAGGCATCGCCATTGGGGCCTTTGACGATTTCGAACGGGCTGAGCTCTTTGTCTTTTTGCGCTGTCGGGTCGTCAAACGTACGACCGATCAGGCGCTTAATCGCGTAGAATGTGAAGTCGGGGTTCGTCACCGCCTGACGGCGGGCCGGCATTCCGATCAGTCGCTCACCGCCTTCGGTAAACGCGACAACTGACGGCGTGGTCCGCGCGCCTTCAGAGTTTTCGATAACTTTGGCGTCTCCGCCATCCATGACAGCGACGCAGCTATTGGTCGTGCCGAGGTCGATTCCAATAATCTTACCCATAGTATTTCTCTCCTAAGCCACCGCTTCTCGCCAAATTAGGCCTGCTATGCAGCACCAGCAATCTGCGGCTCTATACACAAAGATTTCGAGAGGTGAAGACGGTGTTTCAGTCCGGTCACCTCTTGGTTCCTCACGCATGTGGGAAACGTAAGGACATCTTCAAGGGGGAGAATGGCATTGAGGCTGGCGAAGATTTCATTGGTCAATCCGATAGTTCTTGCGTTACACTTGTCACAAATCATCTGGAGGTTTCCCTATGCGCCATCTTGCTCTCTTCCCAGTTCTCGCTCTTGCAGCCTGCTCGCAGCCCCAATCCGCTGTTCCGGATGAAGCGGAAACTGAAGTGATGACAGAGGAAATTGAAGCGGATTCCGTCGTGCCCGTCGAAGCCCCCGCCCTGCCCGCCCTCTCGCAAGTCTGGGTCACCGCTGGCTTTGAAGCCCCCGAAGGCGTCGCCGTCGATGGTGATGTGCTGTACATCTCCAACGTGGCGGGTGAAGGCGATGCGAAAGATGGCGAAGGCTGGATCAGCCGCGTGTCCATGGACGGCACGGTCCTGGAAGAAAAATGGATCGAAGGTCTGAACGCACCCAAAGGGCTTGGCATCAGTGACGGTAAACTGTTCGTATCGGACTATGACGCCTACCACGTCATCGACATCGCGCGCGGCGAGATTGAGAATACATATCCTGTAGAGGGCGCCGGATTCCTCAACGATATCGCAGTCTGGCAAAACGGTGTCTATCTGAGCGACTCGGGTTCGGCGCGAATCTTTCAGATAGACGTGAATGGCTACAAGGAATGGCTTGCGGACGAGCGCCTTGGCGGCGTGAATGGTCTGTGGCCGGACGGTGATCGACTGCTGATCGCGACGATGAGCTCCGGCAGCCTGCTCGAAACGCGCGGGGCGCGCGACCTGACAGAGATCGCCACCGGCATGGATAACGCGGACGGCATCGCGGTGCTTGATGATGGCAGCTATCTGGTTTCCAGCTGGCCTGGTCAGATCTGGCACGTGTCAAACACCGGAGACGCGACAGAGCTCCACAATACGGTGGATGACACGATCTATCAGAACGATCTCACCCGAGTGGGTGACTTGATTATCGTCCCAAACTGGCAACCAGGAACCGTCACCGCCTGGCGGTTGGGCGACTAATTCGCCTGTCCCGCACTCACCGCGACCATGGCCGCGCGAAGCGTTCGATCTCCAATGCGCCAACCGGCCTGGAACAGGCTCGCAATGGTGCCGTTTGGATGCTCGGAGGGAATGTTTGCGACCGCCTGGTGCAGGTTCGGATCAAACGCCGCGCCGGGTTCGACTTCAATCGCAGTCACTCCGTGCCGGGTCAGAACTGTGTGCAGCTCCTTCTGGGTCATCTCGATCCCGCCAAGCAGGCCCTTGCCGCCTTCGGTGAGCGCTTCCCGCTCTTCTTCCGGCAGAGCTTCCAGGGCCCGCGCCAGATTGTCGGAGACACTGAGCAGATCGCGCGCAAATTTTTCGATCGCGTAGATTCGCGCATCTGATTTTTCGCGCTCAGCGCGTTTGCGGAGGTTTTCCATCTCCGCCAATGCGCGCAGCATCTGATCGCGCATCTCCTGCTTCTCGATTTCGAGCGCGAGGATTTGTTGCTCTGCGGTCAGCGGCTCCGCTTCCTCAATTTCGACCTCAGTGTCGGCATCGGCCTCAATTTCGGAGCTTTCGGCCTTGGCCGCTTTCAGGATTTCGTCCGCCGCAGCTTTCAGATCTGCTTTGCTTGCGTCGGGTCCGAGATCCGGGGTCTCAGGGGCATCGTCTTTGACTGTTTCGTCACTCATCTCTTGTCACTCATTTCTGGTGGCGCTTATCGAGCACCTCTCCAACCATACGTGCGGTATAGTCAACCATTGGAATCACCCGGGCATAATTCAACCGTGTTGGGCCAATTACTCCGAGGGCGCCAATAACCTGACGTTCGGCGTTCATATAGGGAGCTACGATCACGCTTGAACCCGATAACGGAAAAAGACTGTTTTCTGATCCAATAAACAGGCGCACGCCATCTGCATCGCGGGTTGAATCAAGGACCTCGAGCAAGCCTTGCTGACGCTCCAGCGCATCAAAGAGTTGCCTGACGCGCTCCATATCCTCAGCTGCGGCAGCGTCTTCGAGTAGATTGGCGCGCCCCTGAATAATCAGACGCCGCTCTTCCCCAGGTGCAGCGCCGCTCCATAGCGCAAGGCCGCGTTCGACCAAGTCCGCCGCCGCCGTATCCAACTGCGCCTTTCGTGCTGCAATTTCAGCGCGTACATCGGCGGCCGCCTCACGGAGCGTGCGGCCTTTCAGACGGGCCGCGAGATAATTGCCTGCTTCCATAAGAACAGTTTGCGGTAATCCGGCGGGAATTTTGACGAGGCGGTTCTCAACATCACCGCGCTCATCGACCAGAACGCACAGCGCCTCCCCGGTCGAAAGCGGGACAAATTCCACATGCCGGACGGCAACATCCTGGGTTGGTGAGGATACTAGCCCAGCGCCCCCAGCAAGACCGGAGAGGATCGACGAGGCTTCCTTGAGAACGCCGCCCAAATTGCGGCCAGCGCTCTTGAGCCGCCCTTCGATCGCGTCGCGATCGTCTTTTCCGGGATCCCCCATTTCCAGGAAGCCATCCACGAACAGACGCAAGCCTGCATGCGTTGGCATCCGGCCAGCAGAAGCGTGCGGCGCATCCAACAGGCCAAGCTCTGTCAGGTCCGCCATCACATTGCGGATCGACGCGGCGGATAGCCCAATCCCACCTTTGGACAGCGTTCGAGAGCCGACCGGCTCGCCGGTTTCCAGGTACGCCTCAACGATATGCTTGAAAATATCCCGAGAGCGCTCGTTCAACGCCTGCATGATCGATGTGTTTGTACTCATACGGATTGAATAGTGTGGCAATGGGCGAGTTTCAATCGCTCTGGCGCTCTATCGGCTCTCCGGTCAAGGGGTGATTGAATCGCGACACACGTGATCGGTAGTATGCGGCGACCCGCTCCATGTCAGCGTCATAGTCGCCGCACGGGACGAGGACCCCGTCTATGCCGCCAAATTTGTTGGCATAGTCAATAAAGCCAAGCGCGACCGGCACGTCGGCCTCAAGCGCGATATTGTAGAAACCGGTCTTCCAGGCTGCAACATCCGCCCGCGTGCCTTCAGGCGCGATCACCAGAGCCATCTCGTCTGCTTCCTCAAAGGCTGCGACCACTTGATCGACGAGCCTGGTTGAACCGGTTCGATCGACTGGCAACAGGCCCCACCAGCGCATCAGCCAGCCAAAAGGTCCCTCGCCGAGGCTTTTCTTCCCCATCCAGCGCACCGGGATACGATAGTAGAACGCGATCCCGAGCATTTGTGTGAGATCCCAATTGGTCTCGTGAGGCGCGGCGATTATGACGATTTTCTTGTCCTTTGGCGCTTCGCCGAGAACCTGCCAGCCCAGCAGACGATAGAGACCGTAAAAGAAGACGCGCGCAAACTCATGCAGGACGCTCCTGGACGGTCTCCGGGAACGTTCTGCACGTAATTTCATCTCGGCAACGTCCACCACCACGTCCTCCCACATTCAGAGCAGCCTAGACAGAGCAGGCAAAACCCGCAATTTGCGGCCAACAGTTGAAATGATGAAAGTAGTGCAAATGACAGACTTTGCCCGCCCATCCGGCCGCGCCCCTGACCAGCTTCGAGAGATCATCCTGGAAACCGGCGTCACGCGCTATGCCGAGGGCTCCTGCCTCGCGAAATTCGGGCATACGCACGTCCTGTGTACCGCCAGTTGGACGGACAAGGTCCCAGGTTGGATGCGTGGCTCTGGATCCGGCTGGGTGACCGGCGAATATGGCATGCTACCCCGCGCGACCCATACGCGTGGTCGCCGAGAAGCCGCTGCTGGAAAACAATCCGGTCGGACACAGGAAATCCAGCGCTTGATTGGGCGATCGCTGCGATCGGTTGTCGACCTCACCGCGCTTGGCGAAAACCAGATCACGATCGATTGCGACGTTATCCAGGCTGATGGTGGCACCCGAACAGCGTCTATCACCGGCGGCTTTGTCGCGCTGGCCATGGCGTGCCGCTATTTGAAGGATGAAGGCGTGATCAAATCCGACCCGATCCTCAAACAGGCGGCGGCCATTTCTGTCGGTGTCTACAAAGACGTCCCGGTCCTGGACCTCGACTATCCCGAAGACAGCGCCGGAGAAGCCGACATGAACGTCGTCATGAGCTCTGATGGCGGTTTCATTGAGGTACAGGGCACCGGCGAAGAGCGCCCAATGACGCGCGCGGAAGTCGATACCATGATGGCGCTCGCCGAAAAGGGCTGCAATGAGCTGTTCGAAGCGCAACGCGCGGCGCTCGGCTAGACCATGGAACGGCTCCTCCCTCTCGCCAAAGAGATCGGCGAAAAGCTGATCGCGCGCGGTGAAACCGTTGGCGTGTCTGAGTCTTCATCGGGCGGCTTGATATCGGCCGCCCTACTCGCTGTTCCCGGCGCGTCGCGATATTATCGCGGCGGCGGGGTGATCTATGCGGCCAACGCGTTCAGGGGCCTGATGGGCCTGACCCGCGATGATATTGAGGGTATGCGGTCTTCGACCGAGCCCTATGCGCGCTTCATGGCTGGAACGATCCGAAAGAAGCTGCGCACCAGCTGGGGGCTTTGTGAGACGGGCGCATCCGGGCCAAGCGGCAATCCCTATGGCGACGCGGCGGGACATACCTGCCTCGCTGTCGTTTCGGAGCAGGAGGGAGACCTGGTCGAAATCTCCGAGACCCTGGAAACCGGGCTCAGCGATCGGCAGGAAAACATGTGGCTTTTTGCAGAAGCCGCCCTGAGCCTGTTGAACGCGCAGCTTGATTGAACAAACTGCGGAGAGATGAGGGGTTCCGATACCCCGCATTGCCAACGCACGTTGGCACCCATGGCGACTGGCTGATGGATTTCTCGACCGCCATGGTTCCTGACTTTCGTCAGGAAAGCGGGATGGGTTTCAATATCTTGCAACCCCGCGCACCTAGCCGCGAAAACAGTCCGCCACATCGGCTAGCCAGGCCCGCACAGCATCGCCTTTTTCGCCAGCTTCGGATTTGCCGTGGCGCACCATGATCAGGTCGAGTGACGGAACACACACGGTGAACTGCCCTTCGTATCCATTCGCGGAGAAACTGTCCGGCCCGGCAATCCCGAGCCACCAGTGGGCACCATACCCCATGGGTTCCTCTGGTGGTGTTTTGGTCGGCTTACGTGCATAGTCGACCCAGCCTTCCGGTAAGATCCGGGTGCCGTCCCATATGCCATCGCGCATGTAGAGCAATCCAAATCGGGCAAAGTCGCGCGCGGTCGCATAGCAGAATGAAGAGCCAATAAAGGTTCCCGCTGCGTCGAACTTTGGCTGCGGGGACCGCATACCGATCGGCGTGAACAAATTGTCGAACATCCAGCGCTCGAACGCCTCTCCTGACTTGCCAAGCGCGCGCTGGGCGCAACGGGTGACAATATTGCTGGTCCCGCTGGAATAGTTCCAGACCGTGTCGGGTGCATGCGCCAAGGGGAAGTTCGCCGCGTGCGCCGCGACATCATCGGATCCCGCGCCAAACAGCATTTCGATCACGTCGGAGACGCCGGAATCGACATAATCCTCAGTGAACTTCAATCCGCTGGACATGCGGAGCAACTGGTCGAGCGTAATGTCGCGGCGTGGATCATCTCTGCCCTGCCACTCGGGTACATCTGCCGGGGCGGCGATATCAAGCATGCTTTCGCGCACGAGAATTCCAATCAGGGCCTGGGTGATGCTCTTGGCTTTTGACCAGGACGGAAATGTCGTCGTTTGGTCCCGGCCTTCAGCATAGTGTTCCAGGACAATCCGGCCCTTATGCACCGCCAGAAACGCGTGGGTTTCACCCATTTTGTCGAGCGCCTGTTCACCGAAGGCAAAGTCAATCGCGTGCAGCGCTCGCGCCCGATCGAAATCGTCGAACTCAAAAGCCTCGGGCCAGGTTTCGGTTGGCCAGGCGAGGCCTTCAGGGTGTGTGGGCAGCGAAATGAGCGGTGCGGACGTCATTCCCGAATGACGGCTCAGGCCGCTTCGCTTTTCGATTGGCTCTTGCCATCCTCAAACACGAGAATGTCGCCGGGCTGGCAGTCGAGCTCGCGGCAAAGCGCTTCCAGAGTGGAAAAGCGAACGGCTTTGGCTTTTCCCGTCTTCAGGATCGAGAGATTGGCCAGCGTGACACCAACCCGCTCCGAGAGCTCGGTCAGCGACATTCTTTTTTCCAACAAAACCCGATCAAGGGTCACACGAATAGACATTCAATGGCCCTCCTAGATTGTCATTTTCTCTTCTTCGCGGAGGCGGGTGCCTTCCTTGAAGACTTGCGCCAGGATGAGCAGAACGATCACTGCGCCCCAAACGGCAAGATTGATATTGATATTGGCAACATAGCCTTCACCGAGATCTACAGTCGCGGCCAGCACCAGAACAGAACACATCCGGATCACTTCGATCAGACCGATTGCGATCGCGATTCGCGTCAGGCGTGGCGCGTTTTCTGGAACAAAGGGATCGCCTGCTGCCAGAGTGGACAAAATCTGCCGCAGCTTCGCACAGATATACGCGATCCCGGGTGCAAACACGACCAGCCCGACCAGAGCAGCGACAAGTCGCCCGGCCGGAACACCATCTGCGCGCGCCTCAACCAGCGGCAA
>JANSXJ010000562.1 GCA_024743015.1 Hyphomonas sp.
ACTT
The DNA here is from genome assembly GCA_024743015.1 of Hyphomonas sp. Lineage (GTDB taxonomy): Bacteria > Pseudomonadota > Alphaproteobacteria > Caulobacterales > Hyphomonadaceae > Henriciella. Next base: position 5 of record JANSXJ010000562.1, read on the forward strand.
CTTTTTCAGGCTCTCCAATGCGGGCCCGTCACCGACCACGACTTTCGAGCCGGGCAGATCGAGTTCGACAAAGGCCTCGATATTCTTCTCCACCGCGACGCGGCCGACATTCAGGAAAATCGGGCGGGGCAGGTCCTGAAACGGATCATTTTCTGCGCCCTCTTCAATGCGACGGTCTGGGTGAAACAGTTCGGTATCCACGCCGCGGGTCCAGGCGACGAGGTTGATGAAGCGCTTGGCCTTGAGTTCCTCAACCATGCTGGGGGTGGGAACCATGACCTTGCCGGAATATTTGTGAAACCAGCGCACAAAACTATAGCCCGCACTTGTCGGGATCGGCATCCGCGCCGAGACATATTCCGGAAAGCGGGTGTGGTAGGCAGTCGAAAACGGGTGTTTGATCTTCAGGCACATCTTTCGACCGGCCATGCCGAGCGTGCCCTCGGTGACAATATGGACGGCGTCCGGCTCAAACGCCTCGAACCGTTCCTTGATTCGTCTTTCAGCAAACAGAGCCAGTTTGATTTCAGGATAGGTCGGCAACGGCATGGTGTTAAAGCCTTCGCCGGGATGGATGACCTCGAACTCATGACCTTCTTCCGTCAGTTCGGAGATCACGCGCTGCATGGTGCGGACAACGCCGTTCACCTGGGGTTCCCAAGCGTCTGTCACGATCATGATGCGCATGCGCTGCTCCTCGTCGCCGGCCAATATCGCGTCCCCTTGCTACCCTCCTGAATTGCCCCCCAAGGCAACAGCACAGACGACTTGTAGGGTTCGCTGCGAGGGGCGTAAAGCGCGCGAATGATGGAAACTGTGTAAGTGGCGCATTCTGCGCAGGCTATGGATTGGTGCAAGGCGTGTAGCGAAACGCGCCGGGGCTGCTGCCATCCATCTTCGAAATCAGCGCGCGCAGCGTGTCGCCGTCGCGCCAATACTCTATCTTTTGCGGGAAATCGTGCTCCGGGTTCGCAAACGTGATGCGCGTGTCAGACAGCGCCGTTGCCGGGAATGCAGACGGACCATCACCTCTCGGATAGGCGTTAAATACCGGAAGCGGGGCGGGATCGATGCGCATCTGTTCAAAGAACACAGCATGGCCGTCCTTCAGCACAACCGAATAGCCGAAATAGTACCCGTCTTCCGAGACAGACCAGATCTCTCGGGTCATACCATCATCCCCCTGCCAGCAGCCTGTCAGCCAATCGAGGCTATTCGGGTCGGCCTCTTCTGCATGGGATGCAATTGAGCACGCGCTGAATGCGAGCAGGTAAAGGGTCAGTCGAATCATAGTCGCTCCAATGCGCAGCCGAAGCCGCAGCGCGTCTCTAATCGAGGCCAGTATGACGTGGTCCGAAACGACAAGGCAACAATTATGACCGAATTCGAGTCAAGGCTCGGCTGGGGCGACCCACTAGATCTAGTGTTCTTGCCCGAGCATCTCGCGCTTTTTTCTTGGGCTCTTTTATTCGTTTCGATTCCGTACTTTGGAACGCTCCATTCGGAACTTTTTTCAAGCCGTCCGAGCACAAATTTTTTTTGAAAAAAGTAAGCCTGCTCAATCCCTAATTGCGACGGGCACTGATGACAGGAATTAACCAGCTATTAACCACTTATCCACTGTCAAAGTGACGTTTTTGAGACGGACCCTGTTGACCTCACATTAACCTTGTAGGCACTATATG
>JANSXJ010000564.1 GCA_024743015.1 Hyphomonas sp.
AACTATGGTCGATGATCGGTTCAGACGGTCGATCAAATTGAATCCAGTGTTTTAGCGGTGCCTTGACCCCGAAATTCTAGCCTTTGCGCATGCGGGCGTTAAATTCATTCCTTCGACACACGGGCGGCAACACGCTGATGATGTTCGGCCTGTTCCTGGTTCCGGTAACAGCCGTCATCGGGTTCTCGATTGATGGGCAACGCGCCTTCAATAACAAGGCTCAGCTGCAGAACTCGCTCGATGCCGCCGTCCTCATGGCCGCCAAGGAATACTATGCGAATCCATCGCTCACCCAGGCCGAGCGCGAAGACGCCGCGCGGCAAGCCGGTAATCGAATCTTCCAGCGAAATCATCTCGAGTTCGGATCAGGCGACACGCAGCCGGGTATTGCGTTTGAATTCGACGAAGTCGGCGGCACCGTGGATGCGACCGCAACAAGTGTAATGAAGAACTTTTTCGGCGGAGTCCTGAATCGCAATACCACGACAATCGGCGCCAACGCTCAGGCGGCGATTGGTGGAAACAAGCGCCTTGAAATCGCGCTGATCCTCGACAATTCGACCTCCATGTTCCGATCCAACCGGATGAACCTGATGCGCGAAGCGGCGGTCAATTTCACGGATACACTGTTCGAACGCTATGGGCACGAGGGAATCAAGGTGTCGGTCGTGCCATGGGCAACAACCGTGAACATCATGTCTGAACCAATTGCCGCGCCGAGCTCGGTGCCGGCTGGCGGGACATTGCCGCCAGCTTACGGTTCACGAACCGTCCCAGCCGAGCCCGCAATACATCCATGGCGTCATACACAAAACCCCTTCACCGGCCAGGCTCTGAGCCGACAGAGCGATGCGGACGACCTGTTTGCACCAACAACTTGGCGCGGCTGTGTGCGCGGGGCCGCGGGCGAGCGCGAAGTCAGCTTGACGGGCACAGTAAAAACCCCGCTGACCGACGCCTTTCCTGGCCACAAATGGCCGCTGGCAATCGTTCCGCCCAAACTGGAACCCTATCGCTACAATCGCTCGAATTGCTCGTACAATTGCCGGGTCGTGGATTCTACGCAGTTGCGGGCGGACCCTTGGTGGTCGGGGGGCGCTGCCAATAATTATCAGCCAAAAGCGGTGCGCGCAGGTATCCGCCCGGATTATTCGGCGCAGGCACAATATGATTATTATCACAGCAATGGCTGGACGGATCAGAGTGGTTATATCCGGCCCTGTCTCGCAGACCCGAACGAGTTTGCGTATCTGAATGGGGGCGGCAGGATTTGCGATTATCGCCCAACGGATAATGGCAGTTCCAATATCTTCCCATGGGATCAGCAAAAGGCGATCAACGGACCGAACATGAACTGTCCGTCGCCGATGTTGGCAGCGTCAGCCAATCGGGCGCAAGTGGTCAACAAGTTGAAGCAAATGTATCCAGCGCCCGGCGGCACGCACGCCGATATTGGTCTGATGTGGGGCCTGCGGACGCTGTCGCCGCGAACCGACTGGACCGGTTTTTTCTCCTATCCCACCGATTCCGAGCCAGCAGCATGGGATGATCCGGAAGTGATCAAGATCGCTGTCCTGCTCACCGACGGCATAAATGTCGCGCCTGGAAACTTTGAAGGCTATTATGGCTGCACCAATCGGACCGAGCAGACATATGATGTCGGGTA
>JANSXJ010000526.1 GCA_024743015.1 Hyphomonas sp.
GCCCGCATTGTAAGCGGCCAAACACGCAACATAGATACGGGGTGTGTCCCTGAGGGGTGATCCGGTGGTCCCGACAAGGGGTGCAGGTGTCAGCGGTGTAGCGCTCATATCTCGTCTCAGTCCCGCCCCGCATTCCTTTCCCGGCAGGCGGGATGGGGCGGCAGGAGAGAGCGACAGCCAGAGCGCATAAGGGCGAGCCACAAGGGGTGAGGTAAGATGTGGTCAGACGGTCTGAGATCTTACCAATCCCGCTCCCCTTGAGGGGCGACCGCGCTCTGGCAGGCGCGCTGTCCGCCCCAGACCGACTGCAGGGGAAGCTCTACTTATTGAGGCTGGTCAGGCCTTAAGTGCGAACATTAGGAGACATTAGCTAGAAGGCTTAAGTCGCCTGTGGTCTCAATGGGTCGTCGCAACACTTTGGTTTTCAACAACTGGAGTGAAGCAGATGAGACCTTGGATATATTATTCAGCTGAGCAGCGCGCTGAGATATGGGATCGATGGAAACGCGGGGAGTCGATGCACGAGATTGGTCGTGCATTCGATCGCGGTCATTCTTCCATTCAGAAGATATTGATGGCGACAGGCGGCATTCGACCTGCGGTTCGCAAGCGATCTCGATTAGCCCTGTCTTTAGCAGAGCGCGAAGAAATATCGCGTGGGTTGGTTGCCGGTTTTTCATTGCGGATCATCGCTGATCGCCTGAAGCGAGCACCGTCAACGATCAGCCGTGAGATAACTCGCAATGGCGGCAGACGACGCTACCGAGCGTTCAAAGCAGACAAGCGTGCCTGGGAGCAAGCCTTGCGCCCGAAGGCCTGCAAGCTGGTGCTCAATGACCGTTTGCGGCAAGCTGTGATCCGCAAGCTAAAGCGCTACTGGTCACCGCAGCAGATCGCGGGTTGGCTGAAGCGAGAGTATGCGAATAGCAAGGCGATGAACGTGTCTCACGAAACCATCTATCGAAGCCTATATGTGCAAGCACGCGGCGCCCTGAAGAAAGAGCTGATCGCGTATCTACGGCAGAAACGGATGATCCGCAGGTCTCGTTACGCACGCCAGCCAACAGACAAACGTGGTCAGATCAAGGATGCTGTCGCGATCAGTGAACGTCCTGCGTGCGTGGAAGATCGCGCCGTGCCGGGACATTGGGAAGGCGACCTTCTATGCGGCTCAAACAATAGCTTCATCGCGACACTGGTGGAACGCCACTCACGCTTTGTCATGCTCGCTAAATTACCGAGCCGGCACACAGAAGCTGTCGTGGACGCTCTCATTAAACAATCCAAGCGGTTGCCAACTGAACTCTACAAAACGCTCACTTGGGATCGTGGTCATGAAATGGCAGATCATAAGCGGTTCAGTATGGAGACCGACATCCAAGTCTACTTCTGCGATCCTAAGAGCCCCTGGCAGCGCGGAACGAACGAGAACACCAACAGGCTCCTGCGCCAGTTCCTCCCAAGACGAACCGATCTTTCAAAATATACTCGGGCCGAACTCAACAAGATCGCCAGACTGCTAAATGAGCGCCCCAGAAAAACACTGGACTATCACAGCCCAGCTGAGCGATTAGAGGAATGTGTTGCGTCGATCGGTTGAATCGGTACCCTAAAACGGACGCTTGTCGCAAATAGAAATATCTGGTCTTTCCCCCAAACGCGTTTAGTTCGCCGTGATCACCACGGGGACGGGTTCCGCGGATAATTAGCCGTCGGATCTGAAGCGACGGATTGTTTTTCCGCGTTGCCAGCGTCTATGTGGTCATCGTCGAGATTTACGGCGCGCTAAACTCAAGTCGAGTTCTGGCCTCCATAAAGGAGCACTCGGCGGCCTGACCATCTCGGTCCACGAGATAACCAAACCCCAACGCAACCATCGAGGCATCAATCGCTTCAATCGTGTCGGAACTCGAATCAACAAGTTCAAACGTCGTTGCCCCAATGTCGACGGGCACGCCGACGGCCTCAAACGCTTGGCCTGTGTGATCGTAGATGATCATGTTTGATAAACCCAACATCGTTCCTTCGGTGGGAAGTGGCTTATTCAAGATAGCGGAGAGAATGCCATCCGAGCGCTCACCAATGAAGCAGACCGGATGATTCA
>JANSXJ010000481.1 GCA_024743015.1 Hyphomonas sp.
ATCCACCCGAAATCCCGGATCCAACAACAATTGCATCAAAGTCAGTGCTCATTGTGTCCTTCTCAGTACCGGTTCTCATTGACGAGGGCTAAATACTCCGCCTCGGAGATATCTCCCCTGTATTGTCCGGGGATTAGAACAAAATCTGGGTTTGCGGCTTCGCTTGTATAGTGGATGTGGAAGATGAGCCACTTGATGCGCCGATAGGATCGGACCGGCGCGGCTTCCGAGTGTTCTGAGAAGCTCTCAGCATCGATTGCTCGCATGAATTCGCGTCGCGCCTCTGCAGGCACATCCAGATAACTGGTTCGAAAGCGCGTCAATGCTTCAGCCTCCAGGCTCTCGATGAAGTCTTCGATTTCACGCTTTGTCGCTTCGCCCGCCCAGTTCAACATCAGCTGATCGAGATACGGAATAGTCTCGGTATCCGCCGCGCCGACCGTATCGGTCCGCGGGATCAGTGTATCAGCGACGTCTGACAAGATCGCGGCCTGGTGCGGCGTAAAGTATTCGAACTTCGCTCCTTCGGCGGTTTCGAGATGGAGTTCATCGCGTCCACCGCACCCCGACAAGACAATCCCCGCGGTCGCCAATAGACCGGCATTTAACACCAGTCTTCTCGAGAGCTTTACGCCTGACACTGTCCATCCCTCCCGACCCAATGCCAAGACGATGACCAAAACCGCTGGTTGGATCAAGAGGTGGCTGTTTTTAAATGACCGACTGCTTGATCATCTGGCGCCTTGAGCGCTCAACTCGTCGAAGATTTTTCGGACGATCGAACGCTTATTATTGGCTGCACAGAAAACGCTAATCTGCAAATGTGCGGGCCGCTCAACTGAAACGCATCGCAGGATTTTCGAGCGCGGATTCGATGCAACAACGCTTTCAGGCAACCAGGCCATGCCGAGCCCGCTAATGGCCGCGGTGCACAAGCCGAGACATGGACAGTGTTGTTGATTGTGCGCAACATGCGTATCCGGAGTACGCAGATCAGAGCTACATCGGGAAAATCGTGTGCCCGCCATCCATGACGATGCCTTGGCCGGTCATGAAGTCGCTGTGCTGAGAGGCAAGGAAAACGGCAACACCTTCCATGTCTTCCAGTTTTCCAATTCGTCCAATTGCGGAACGTCGGCGAGCCGAGTCCTGGAACGCTTGGCTGGTGGTTAGCGACATTTCCGTTTCGATGAATCCGGGGAGAACCGCATTCACGCGGATGCCCGCCCGGCCGAGCTCTACAGCCAATGCCTGCACGAGGCCGAGCACCGCCGCCTTGGTGGTGGAATAGCCCGCCGCCCCGCCGGTCCCCATGAGTGCGGCCACAGACGAGGTCACAATCAATCTTCCACCTTCACCGCGTTCCATCATGTGATCGGTGACCGGAGCCCAGGTTTGGACGACGCTCATCAGGTTGAGGTCTATCGTGTCAAGCCAGGCCTGACGGTCTGTCTTGTGAGAAAATCCGCGATAGCCGCCGCCACCCGCATTGGCGAAACAGGAATCGACTTTGCCAAAGCGCGCGAGCGTGGCTTCGAACGCCGCGGCGATCTGGTCTTCCTTGGTAACGTCGGCAACAAAGGCTTCTGCCGTGCCGCCGAGGTCTTTAAGTTCCGCCACGGCGTTTGCGTTCTTCTCTGCATTGCGACCCCAGATAGCGACGCTCGCGCCGCATTTTACCAGACCGCGGCAAAACGCAAGTCCGACCCCGCCATTTCCGCCGGTTACGATAGAAGTATGACCTGACAAATCAAACATGCTTAGCTTCCCGTTCCATTTCCGCTGAAGTTTTGTGACGACACGCCGGATGAGGCCTCAGCGGTCTGAAACGCGAGGATGTTTCCATCGGGATCACGGCCAAAAAAGGCCGGCGCACCGTCCAGTTGTTCCGACTCGAGCTCGAGCGTCCCACCTGCTGAAAGAAATTTGGTCCGGGCGGCGTCGAGATCCGCGACATCGAACACAATCATATTGTAGCCGACATCGGTGAGCGTACGGGGCGTATCATTCGCCTGCGGCGGGTGACTGACATATTCGAAGATCTCAAGTTCGAGGTTCCGCACTTGAAACCAGGTCATGCGTATACTCGAATTGGTTAGACCCGATACCTTGTCAAATCGTTCGCCGGACACCCCATTTGGACCACCGACCTGGCGCGGATTGGGAGTGTCGAGCAGGCTAGAATAAAAGGAGGTCAGGCGATCCATGTCGCCAGTTGCTAGCGACACATGGCGGATTCGATAATCATTCGGCGGCCTGCGATCCTCGGGGAGTTTTTCCTTATCGACCTCTTCAATTTCGAACAGGATGCCATCCTGGTCCTGGGCATAGCCGTAATAGACTGGATTCCGACCAATCAGCTGAACGAGTTCTGGGGCACCGATTGGCGTCGCGCCGCTGTCCAGTGCGCGTTGATACATGTTTGTGGATTGCGCGACCTGAAAGCAAAGGTGTGCAATTCCGGGCCCCTGGACAGGTGGTGCAGGGGCGGGTGTGATGCCATCGGCCTGGTCAAACTGCATGAGCCGAAACTGGGCATTGACGGAGCG
>JANSXJ010000078.1 GCA_024743015.1 Hyphomonas sp.
ATGGTTATCTGTTGCCGATAAGTCACAGATTTCATTTCACGGAGAGAAGGAGCGTGCCTATGTCGCTGCAAGGTCGAATCGAAGAGCTTAAGAAACGCCACGAGCAAATCGACGAGAAGATCCACGAAGAGCAGAAACGACCGGCGGGCAATGACATCATCCTGAAAGATTTAAAGCGACAGAAACTTCGACTTAAAGAAGAGATCGGTATGTTGAGGGCGAGCTAGGCTCTGACGTGTCGCACAAGCGCCCGGTCAGCGCCTGAGAAACGCTGTCGGGAGCGCGCCAATGTATAAACCAGTTACCCTGATCATCGGGCTCGGGAAAACGGTGGGCGAGTCTGTCGCGCGCCGTTTTCTTGATGAGGGCCATGCAGTCCTCGCCGTTGACCCGGACACGGCGGCGCTGGACGAGCTGCGCAAGACAACCGGCGACAAGATTGCCTATCATCACGGCGCGACGCATACAAAACTCGGCCTCCGCAATGCCATGGCGGCGGCGCTGGAAACCTATAATTTCGTCGATAATGTCGTCTGCATCCCACCTTTGCCGGAGTCGGATCGACTGCTTGAACTGGACATGGAAGACTTCGAATCGGTCCTGATGAAAACCGTTCGCGGTGCCGTACAGACCCTGCGCGTCTTCACACCCGAGATGATCGCTGAGCGACCCGAAATCGAGAACGCTGCCGACCGGTCGCGCCAGACCGGCACATTCACTTTCGTGCTCTCACTTGGCGCGCGAATGTCCCAACCCGGCTGGTTCAGTGAAAGCGCGTCACAGCATGCCATTCTCGGCATTGTCAAAGCCGCGGCGATTGAACTTGCGGATGAAGCGGTCCGGGTTAACGCCATTATCGCGCTGCGCCCGCGCGCAGAAGGGCGCGAGCCTTGGCTGAAAGACCGCACACCGCTCGGCCGCCCGTCCATGGCCGAGGAAATCGCCGAAACGGCGGCGTTCCTCAGCAATCCCAATAGCGCGATCATCACCGGCGAAGCCATCACCCTTGATGGCGGTCGCGGATTGCTCTCAGGACTGATCGTCCGCGAGGATGATTAACGCAAGATTCCTTCAATGCGTCAGCTCGACATCACCTCGCAAGCTTTCAAAGCGACGCCGCATTCCGGACTCGCAGAAGCGTTGCGGGACGGCCCGCTGGCACACGCCAAGTTGCCGTTTCTGGGCAATATCAAACTGGCGCTGACCCACGAGACGGTCCACGCAGTTCTGAAGGACACTGACAGATTCGCGGTAGATGCACGCAATGCGGGTCACAAGCGCGCTTTTGGCCTCCCGTTTATTCCTAAATCACTGCGGCTATTAACAGAAAATATCCTGTCTCTGGACGACCCCGACCACCAAAGGCTGCGAAGACTTTCGGACGCTCCGTTTCGGAGAGCGGCAATAGAAGCCGGACGTGAGCAAGTCGCGGCGCTCGTCGATGCGCAGTTGGATCAAATCGCCTGCGACGATACGGCCGAGCTTGATCTTGCAGAGGTCGTCTTCCGACCGCTCCCACTGAGAGTCATCAGCAAAATGCTGGGGCTTACGGACGCCGCGCAGGACCGCTTGGCGCAGATAATGTCGGGATTTTCTGGCGCATCTTCCACTTGGGGCATATTACGCGCGCTCGCTGCAATGGGCGGCGTCGTCAAGCAATTGCGCGCTGAGATCGGCTTGGCCCGCCAGGACCCTCGTCCAGGCTTGTTAGGCGATTTGATCGCCGCTGAAGCAAAAGACGATCAGATGAGCGAAGATGAGCTGGTGTCGCTTATTCTCGTACTGTTTGTCGCCGGTCACGATACAACCACGAACCTGCTTTCCAGCGGGCTACATGCATTGCAAACCGAACCAGGTGCGTGGGAAACTGCAAACGGCCTGGACGCAGATGGGTGGCGTATCGCTGTGGATGAACTCATGCGGTTTGCTATGCCGGTCTATATGACGAAGCCACGATTTGTCATTCAAGACACAGCCCTTTCAGGCATCCCTGTAAAGCGAGGCGAGAAAGTTATGGCTTTGCTGGGCGCAGCAAATCTGGACCCGGCCGTGTTCGATAACCCGCTCCAGCTGGATTTGAGCCGACGACCCAATCGCCATACGGGTTGGGGCGGTGGGCCGCACATTTGTTTGGGATTGCACTTAGCCAAGATGGAAGCAGAACTGACCCTTTCGAAGATCGTCGATCGCTGGCCGAATTTGGTTTTGAGTGAAAATTTGAGATGGTCGAAACGCCTTGGCACACGCGGGCTTGAACGCCTATGCGTGCGCTTGAATGGCTGACGCGCAAGTTAAAGTCGTTCCGTAGGGTGCCGCCAGTTGCTGCACAAAAAAATCCCCCTCAGACCAGGCCTTGGTCGAGGGGGATGTTAAGGCAGCACTGCCTGTTCCGGGAGGATTGAACCCTTACTTTGGGTGGCAGATCACGGGCATCCAGGTGTAGCCCTTGACGAAGGCACCTGAGGTCAGGCTTGGCTCGTCCAGAACTTCGACATGGCTGAAGCGCTCAAGGATCTCTTCCCACAGGATCCGCAATTGAAGCTCACCCAGACGGTTGCCGACGCAGCGGTGGATACCGAAGCCGAAGGACAAGTGATTGCGGGCTTGCTTACGGTCGATGATCAGGCGATTTGGGTCTTCATCCCAGAACCGCTCATCACGGTTTCCGGAGACGTACCACATGGCGATCTGGTCGCCTTTCTTGATCGTCTTTCCATGCATCTCGACATCTTCCAGCGCGGTGCGGCGCATGAAGGCGAGCGGCGTCTGCCAACGGATCACTTCTGAAACCATGTTCGGGATCAGAGACGGGTCGGCTTTCAGCTTGGCATACTCTTCCGGGAATTTATTCAGGCCATAGACCGAAGCGGTCATCGAGTTTCGGGTCGTGTCATTACCACCGACGATCAGCAGGATGACATTGCCGAGCAGTTCCATCGGCGCGAGGTCCTTGGTTTTTTCACCATGCGCCAGAAGACTGATGAGATCGTTCTTGACCGGAATACGCTTGCGTTCCTCATACATGCCCATGAACGTGGTCAGACATTCCAGTAGTTCCTGTTTCCACTGCTCTTCACCACCAGGGCAGATATCAGGATTCTCGCGATTGGTCGTGACATCGGACCAGCGGGTCAGCTTGCGGCGGTCTTCGAACGGGAAATCGAACAAGGTTGCCAGCATCATTGTGGTCAGCTCAATGGACACTGTGTCGACCCAGTCAAAAGGCTCGCCAACCGGCACTTGATCCAGGATTTGCTGCGTCCGCGCACGGATCAGCGGTTCGAACTCTTTCAGCATGTTTGGCGCAACCGCCGGCTGAACGGTGACACGCTGCTCAGAGTGACGCGGCTCATCCATCGCGATGAACATTGGCAGCTCGAAATCTTCCAGCGGCTCGCCGAGCACGATGCCGCCATGCTCCCAGCTTGATGAGAAACGCTTGTGATCGATGTCGATCTTCATCACGTCTTCATAGCGCGTGACCGACCAATACGGGCCGACAAAACTGTCCGGGGTCCAATGCAGGGGGTCCTCATCGCGCATACGCTTGAACCGGTCCCACATCTTGCCCTGCCGCCAAAGCTCAGGATCAACAATATCGAGGGTTTCCATATCCACTTCCGACGCGGGCGGAATGTCTGCATCGAACTCGAAATAGCCTGGGTGTAACGGCTCGCGCTCGGTAATTTTCGGGCGCTCCAAATTGTGCGGGATCTTGGTAAGGGTGTCTGCCATGTGTGCCTCCGGATACGCGGTCTGGGTCGCCGCAATTATGACGCTGGCGTCAGCTTAACACAGCTATTCAGAAAAAACCATGACGCATGCGTCACTTTTTTCAGAATTCAGGTTGAGTATCGCTCATTTTGCGCGTTCCAGATGGCCCGCTCCATCGCCTCTTTGAGGGATTTGCGTTCGGCCGGCGTCAAAAAGCGTCCGATAACCCAGGCGGTGCCGCCATAATTCAGTTTCAAGACGCTGGGGCGACGCTCGGGATGTTCCAGCTGGACGCGGGTGAAGGCAGTTGGCAGGCTCGCCGTGCGCGGCGGCTTGCCCGGCCGCTCGTGAGACAAGTCGATCTGCTCGGCCGTAATCCGGACGCGGGTTTCCTGCTTCAGGCTCCGAAAGCTCCAACGAAAGGCGAACCAGATTGCCAGAGCATCGAGGCCGAAAAATCCAATCACTGGGAACGCCCCCATCGACACGAAGGAGAGCCCGGCGATGAAGCTCATGGCGACGACGATGATCATCACCACCGTAAACGCCCGCGGACTGAGCGAGCGATTTGGTGTCAGGGTCGCATCGAAATATATGATCTGCTGGGCGGGTGCCATGGCGATCATTATAGCACAAAAAGGCGCCGCGGCGACAAGCGCGGCCTGGCGTCGCAAGAATCAGATTTTCAGCACTGCACAACTGCCCTACATAGCGACACATGACGACCGCAAAGACCAAATCCAGGCGCAAACGCGCCCCGCGTACGTTCGGAAAAGAAAAAGCCGCTGAGCTCTATGCTGAGCTCGCCAAAGTGCGCCCGAATCCAAAGACTGAGCTCGATTTCGTCAATCCCTACACCCTGGTGGTCGCGGTGGCCTTGTCGGCCCAGGCGACAGATGTCGGCGTAAACAAAGCCACCAAAGAGCTATTCAAGATCGCGGATTCGCCTGAGAAGATGCTGGCCCTTGGCCTCGAAGGCGTCGAACAGCACGTCAAGACGATTGGGCTCTGGCGCAACAAAGCCAAGAACGTCATCGCGCTGAGCCAGATGATCCTGGATGAGTTTGACGGCGAGGTTCCGCAAACGCGTGAAGAGTTGGTGCGGCTGCCCGGTGTTGGCCGCAAGACCGCCAATGTGGTGCTCAACGAAGCGTTCGGGCAGCCCACGATAGCCGTCGACACGCATATTTTCCGCGTCTCGAACCGAACAGGCCTTGCCCCCGGTAAGGACCCGGATCAAGTCGAGGCAAGTCTGGAGCGCACAACGCCGGATGAGTTCAAACTCGGCGCGCACCATTGGCTGATCCTACATGGCCGCTACACCTGTACGGCGCGGAAGCCGAAATGCTGGGACTGCTCCATCCGGCACCTCTGCAGGTTTAAGGACAAGACGCCTGATCCGGCAAAGACCTCATCGCTGGGCCCGAAAGCGCCGAAACGCAAAGCCCGCGCCACGAAGGCGTAAGGAAGCGCTTGCGCCTCGCCTGTTTTCCTCGTTAAACGCCGGAATGCTCAAGACCCGCGTCATTCCCTGCCTCGATGTCAAAGATGGGCGCACCGTCAAAGGCGTGAACTTTGTCGACTTGCGCGATGCTGGCGATCCGGTGGCACTCGCGAAAGCCTATGATGCGCAGGGCGCTGATGAGCTCTGTTTTCTCGATATTACCGCCAGCCACGAGGGCCGCGGCACCTTGCTGGATGTGGTCAGCGCTACAGCGGAGCAGTGCTTCATGCCGCTGACCGTTGGCGGCGGGGTGCGCAGCGCCGAGAATATGGTGCAACTGCTGCGCGCCGGGGCCGACAAAGTCGCGATCAATTCCGCCGCCGTGGCAGATCCGGACGTTGTTTCGCGTTGCGCCGCCAAGGCAGGCCGCCAGTGCGTGGTGGTCGCCATAGATGCGCGCAAGACCGGCGATCATTGGGAAATCTTCACCCATGGAGGTCGAAAGCCAACTGGCATCGACGCTGTCGAGTTCGCAAAACAGGCCGAAGCCAAGGGCGCGGGCGAGATCCTGCTGACCAGCATGGACAAGGACGGCACCAAGTCCGGGTTCGATTTGCCGCTGACAAAGGCCGTGACTGATGCGGTGAATATTCCCGTGATTGCGAGCGGCGGCGCTGGCCGGGCTGAAGACCTCGCGCCTGCGGTGCTCGAAGCGGGCGCGAACGCGGTGCTCGCGGCCTCGATCTTCCATTTTGGCGAAGTCAGTTTAGAAGAGGCGCGCGCGGCGCTGACCAAAGCTGGCGCACCCGTTCGGCCACTTTAGGAGACCGGCATGACAGATAAACCGCTCGGCAGCGCGGAAGAACTCGCGACCCTGCTCGGATACCTGGCTGAGACCGTGGACAGCCGCGTCGGCGGAGATCCCAAGGATTCCTATACAGCGAAACTGCTGCAGAAAGGGTCGCTGCATTGCGGCAAGAAGATTGCTGAAGAAGGTGCCGAACTGGCCCTCGCGCTCGCCGCGGAAGGCCGCAGCGAAAGCGCCTCAGAGGCAGCGGACCTGATCTATCACATGCTGGTGGGACTGCGCTCAAAAGGCGTTAGCCTGAATCAGGTCGCAGCGGCCCTCAGAAAACGCCAGGGCATTTCGGGCCTGGAAGAGAAGGCGTCACGCGGCACCTGAGGACTGCCTGCGCAAGGATCGGCGACGATTGGTATTCAGCCGTGATCGGCGCAAACGCCAGACGATAGATTGTAGGATGGCGATTTCTTCCTTATATCACCAGGCATGCTTCGTGCGTTCACATCTGTTTTGTGGCTGATTGCGGCCCTCGCCCTCGGGTTTGAGGCGGTCGCACAGCCGTGTGATCTGCGCGCCGAGATGGCGACCGGTCCCACACATGAAATGGTCAACGACATGCCCTGCCATGACGGCATGGCGATGCAGGCCAGCCATCAAACCGCAGACCATGAATTGCCGAGCCATGAAGGCCAGACCTGTTGTTGCGCCGCATTGCTAGGAAATGGCGTCACCACCGAAGCCCCAGATCTGAATCAGCCCGTCCCCGGCCTGACACTTTGGGCGATGCCGCTGACAGATTCCGCCAATTCTATCCTGCTTGAGTATGAACCGCCGCCACCGCGGGTCTGATCCTTCGCTTTAAGGATCACCTCAAACAGGACATTCTAATGAAACATTTCCAATGTGCAGGCCTCGCGCTTGCGATTGGCCTTACACTCTACGTCCCTATCGCGGAAGCGCGCCCGGTCTCATATCCGGGCGGGTGGACGGTGATGCAGATGAATAATGGCGACATGTCGTCGGCACATGTTCACTACTCACCGACTTTCAAGGACTCGATCGGGCTCTATTCAGAGCGCAATTGGGGCGAGGACTGGCACTTTACCGGCGTGCAATACAATCGTCTGGTGAAGCGCTGGAACACGCCGACCTCACAGGCCAATCTCTATCTAAAAGCCGCAGCTGGACAGGCAGATCCCTTCGGGGATGGCGCCAATGTCGAAGCTGCGGGATTTGTCGGCCTTGGCGCCGATTGGGAGACGCGCCGTTGGTTCGTTTCCTATGAAGGCCGAGCCTATGATCTCGGGTTTGACAAAGACGCGCGCCAATCGGCACGCGTCGGCGTTGCACCCTATGTCGGCGATTTTGGCGACCTTCACACCTGGCTCATGCTGCAGGTCGAAAACCAGCCAGAATCCGACACCCCAACCACGCTCACCCCTCTGGTGCGCTTTTTCTATGACGTCCAGCTGCTCGAAATCGGGTATACACCCGAGTCTGAAGAGTTCATGCTGAACTGGATCGTCCGTTTTTAGAAAGGAACAGGACAGATGAAACCTCTAGCAATCGCCCTAGCGGCGACCTCAATCGCCTTTGCTCTGCCAATCGCGGGTGCACAGGAAGCGACTTCAGTAGAGACCGTCACCGCTGCACAAACCATGGTCACGGCAAAAGTGACCGGCATGGTCTGTGACTTCTGCGCGCGTGCCGTAACCAAGGTCTTCGGCAAGGAAGACGCAGTGGAAGCTGTGCACGTTGATCTCGACAATGGTGAAATCCACGTGACGCTCAAACCCGGCGCGGAGATGGCTGACGACCGCATTGAGACACTGGTCAAAAAGTCTGGTTACGACCTCGTTTCAATCGAGCGCGAAACCGCATGACCGCGGTTCAGGATGAGGTGAAATCGCCGAGCGTGCTGCCGGCAACTCTGGCGCTTTTCACCTCAGCGACAACGCTGATCTGCTGCGCCCTGCCTGCCATGCTGGTCATGTTGGGCATGGGTGCGGTCTGGTCCGGCGTCATTGGCACGGTCCCTGGCATCACCTGGTTTGGTGCCAATAAGGGCCTGGTCTTTGGGGTAACGGGCCTGGTGCTCGTAGCGTCCGGGGCCTGGCAATGGCATGCGCGTACGCTGCCCTGCCCGGTCGACCCAGTGAAAGCAAGGGCCTGCACACGCCTGCGGCGGATCAGCTGGACGCTCTGGGGAATCAGCGTCGCGGCCTTCTGTCTTGGTGGGTTTTTCGCCTTCTTCCCGGGCCTCGCCGAAGCTCTGTTCCTCTAGGGCAGAACTGGACAAAACGCTGTCGGGCGTTCACCGTTTGAGAAAAGGGAGAACGCCCGATGGCAAACCAGCATGCAGTACCCGTCAAAGGCTACCAAAAGAACCTGCAATCCTGGTTCGATTATATGATGGAAGGCCACGACCGGACGCAATTGTGGGAGATGCTGCACGAAGATGTCGTGTTTCGCAGCCCTGTCGTCCACACGCCTCAGGAAGGACGTGAGATCACTTTCGCTTACCTCTCAGCCGCCGGCAACACGCTCGGAAACGGGACGTTCAAATACACGCGCATCTTTGATTGCGGGGACAAGGCCGTGCTCGAATTCGAAACGGAAATGGACGGCATCCATGTCAACGGAATCGATATGGTCGAGTGGGATGCAGACGGCAAGATTATCGATTTCAAAGTGATGGTGAGGCCGCTCAAGGCGATCCAGACCGTTCACGCCGCGATGGGTAAAATGCTTGAGCAAATGAAAGCCAAGGCTTGAACCCGCCAACCCTTTTAACCCGGCGGCTCAGCCTTAAGCCTTGCGAACTGTCCGATTATCAAGACGTCGCGGACATGTGGGCGGACGAGGCGGTCGTCAGACACATAGGCGGTCGCACACGCGATGCGCAGGATGCCTGGTTTTCTCAGCTGCGAAATCGCGGGATGTGGCCTCTGCTTGGCTATGGCTATTGGATTGTACGCGAGCGTCGGACCGGCGTGTTCGTCGGCGAAGTGGGCTTTGCGGACTTCAAACGCGGGATCGAACCCGACATATCCGGACGTCCGGAAGCTGGCTGGGTCATTGCAAAATCGGCATGGGGAAAGGGCTATGCCAGCGAGGCTGTGAAAGCGGCACATGACTGGCTGGATGACATGACACCCGGTCGCTCGACCTGCATCATCGATCCGGACAATTCAGCCTCAATCGCCGTGGCCCAAAAGGTCGGCTACAGCGAAGTGGGCCCAACCGACTATCGCGGCGACCCCGTTCTGCTGTTTGAGCGCTTCAGCGCCGGGGCAGGAAAAAGCTAGCGATTCATGCGAAGCAGCGCTATTTAGGCTCCATGGTTACGACATATCTCGACTTCGAAAAGCCGCTCGCCGAACTTGAAACCAAGATTGCCGAGCTGGAAGCCGTTGCCGCCCAGGAAGGCGGTCCCCAGATCAATGATGAGCTGAACAAGCTCAAGGAAAAGGCTGCCAAGCAACTCAAAGACACCTATTCCTCGCTCAATCCATGGCGCAAAACCCAGGTTGCACGCCACCCCGAGCGCCCACATTTCACAGATTATATCAAACATCTGTTCGAGGACTTTCAGGAACTCGCGGGCGACCGTGTGTTCGGAAATGACGAGGCGGTGATCGGCGGTCTTGCGACGTTTAACGGCCAGTCGGTCGTGATTATCGGCCATGAAAAAGGCCGGACGACGGAAAGCCGCCTGAAGCACAATTTCGGCATGGCGCATCCCGAGGGCTATCGCAAAGCTGTTCGGTTGATGGATCTCGCAGAGCGGTTCAGCCTGCCGGTGATTACCTTTGTCGATACCTCCGGAGCTTTCCCTGGTAAAGCTGGCGAAGAGCGCGGACAGGCGGAAGCCATCGCCCGCTCCACGGAACGTTGTCTGACCCTGAACGTCCCGATGATTTCCCTGATCATTGGCGAAGGCGGGTCCGGCGGCGCGATCGCGATTGCGGCGGCCAACCATGTCCTGATGATGGAACACTCGATTTATTCGGTGATCTCTCCGGAAGGCTGTGCGTCCATTCTCTATCGCGATGCAGCGAAGGCGAAAGAAGCGGCTGAGGCGATGAAAATCACCGCTGAGGATCTGAAAAAGCTGAAAGTCGTCGATGGCGTGGTCAAGGAGCCAGTCGGCGGCGCACACCGCGCCCCGGAGAAAGCCATCCGTGCGGCGGGCAAAGCGATCGATAAAGCGCTTCAGGCGCTGATGACCCTCAGCCCTCAAGAGCTGAAAGCGCAGCGCCGCGAACGCTTCTACGCGATCGGGCGTGAAGGGCTGAACTAAGCCGTAAGGTCCGGTGAGCCTTGTTCCAGTGTCACCCCGGAACAGGTGCAAGCCTTTGCCCGAGACCCAATGCGATCGGAGCACTTCGCTTTTGTAGCTCGATCCCGGACATTTCCGCTATCGCGAAAACTCCGGGATGACAGATAACAAACAGCCCAGGGCGCGATCCGTGTGAGCGCAGCGAGATGGGATCAAACAAAAGCCGCCTTGAGCGCGATCCACGCGAGCGTAGCGATGCGGGATCAAACAAAAAAAGGGCGACCCGAGGGCCGCCCTTTTCGATTTGGATATTGAACCGCCGCTTAGCCGCCGAAGCCGCCAAAACGCTTGGTTACGCTGATCTTGAACGTACGACCAAACGG
Organism: Hyphomonas sp.; assembly: GCA_024743015.1. Lineage (GTDB taxonomy): Bacteria > Pseudomonadota > Alphaproteobacteria > Caulobacterales > Hyphomonadaceae > Henriciella. Next base: position 10,626 of record JANSXJ010000078.1, read on the forward strand.
GTTGTGCGTGTATGGATCATAGTTCAGATCGAACGCTGCAAATGGTGGGTCTTCGTCTGTGATATTGACCACTGACAGGCCAAGATCCAGATCCCAGTCAGACTGCCAAGTGTAGAAGGCGTCAAATGTGGTCTGACTATCAATCGATTCACCAACGTTCCCACGAGCTGAGCCAGGACGCTCATCATCATAAGAATCGATGTGACGCATCACACCGCGAAGGTTGTGATTGCCGAACCCATAATTAGCCGAAACGTTCGCTTGCCATTGTGGAAGAGAGCGCGAGAAGTTCGAACGGTTGAACTGGCCAACCCGATCGCCGCCGGAAATGACGACACCTTCGATATCGAAGTCTCCCACGACGTACTCGATGACGTAAGTCGTATCGAGCGCAAGCTCGAATTCACCGCCACCAATATCCCAGACATTGGAGACCCGAAGGTCGATACCGGAGGTCTCAATGTCAGGACCATTGACCACGTTTGCGCGAATACGCTCGATACCCGATGCGGCTGGCGCCGCCGGATTGGCGAAGGTGATCCGGTCGAGGATCCCACCGCTCGTAGCTCCGCCGCCAAGCGCCGCGATCGCCGAATTCACAATCTCGTTCTGGTCTTCAACAATGATCGGATCAGAGAAGTCGAAATTGTAATAGTCGATAGAGGCCATAAAGCCGTCATTTTCGAACAACGCACCCAAGTTAAAGCTAAACGCACTCTCTGGGTTGAGGTTCGGATTACCGAATTGGTCCACCGCTTTGAACGCACCGGTTGGTGCAATGAACTGAAGCGTCGTACCAACGCCGCCCAATTGGTTCAGAGTAGGCCCGCGGAAAGAAGTTTGAGCCGAGCCACGAAGCGCAAATGCGTCATTGACTTGCCATTTGGCCGCAACTTTCGGATCGAAGGTCGATCCAACTTCGCCGCCATAGTCTTCATAGCGCGTCGCAACCTGCACATCGACATTGTCAAAGAGCGGGATCTGCAATTCGCCGAACACCGCGTAAATGGTCTGATCCTCATCACGCGCGCTTCCGCCAGCGAGGAAGCTGAACGGGCCAGTGCCAGTTGATCCAGGCGTTATCGCAAGGTCGCTAACAGCGTTTGGCGTCACCTTGAACGTTTCGTGGCGAACCTGGAACCCAACAGCGTAACCAACAGAGCCACCACCAGCTTCAACATTGGACTGACCGGAAACCACGCCGTCGAATACGAGCAGGCTGGTTTCACGATCATCGCCCACTTCATCCGTCAGCCAATCAGCCAACGTGGCTGAATTTGCCAAAGAAGCGTCAAATTGCGGGTTTGGGGTTCCATCGATCGCATTCGCGGCAATGGAGTTAGAGAACGGGTTATAATACTCACAACCACCTTGTCCTGCGACCGCTCCTGTCGGGATCGCTCCCGTTATCGGATTTGAACAGACCCCAAAACCGGCAAGTGCGTTAATGAAGCCCAGCGTATAGCTGTCATTCGTGTAACGAGACCCTTCGGTTTTCGAATATGTCAGACCCATTTCCCAGTTTGCGCCGCTTTGGAATTGTCCGGACAGGTCGCCTGAAAAACGATAGTGGTCATAAGACCGCGTTCCTTCTTGGGCACCGCCGGTGCCTGGGAAACCACCCCACCCGAACGAACGACCAAAGAAAACAAGCGGCGTGATTCCCAGACCACCTGTATTGGTGACGGGATCGTATACGTCAGGTGCGCCCATCGCCAGAAGCGGCGAGTAATCCGTAAACGTAGCAGCCGCCCAAGCGGGATTGTCTGCGATGTACTGCACTAGACCAGGATGGTTCGGAAGCACGACGTTACCGAACAAGGCCTGTGGTGGATAAGACGGTGACGTCTTCCACTCTGGGACGTCCGTATATCCGTAGAGCGCTTCCAGGTGCAGCTCAGTACCGCCTGAGAAGGTTCGATTGTACTCAGAGAAAATCTGGTACCGCTCTTCTTCTTCGACGAGATTATCGAATTGGGTGAACTGGAAGCGGCAAATCACACCGCCGTCTTCGCCACCAAGTGTCGAGCACTGATCATCCGAGTTCGCAAATGCAAGCGGCGTGGACGCGGCAGCAAGCCCAACAGGAATGTTTGGTGTCGCCACAAAAGAACCTGGATTACCAATTGTCGACCAACCGCCGACGGGATTGTCAGCGAAGGGAAGAATAGCCCAATCCTGATCAAGCAGCGTTGCTTCATTGCGGAACTGATAGCCAACCG
>JANSXJ010000031.1 GCA_024743015.1 Hyphomonas sp.
AATCTACCATTTAAGCTCAATTGAACAGGCGCTTCCTTATAGGGATGAACGCGAAACCGCAATCAGGATTGCTAAACTGATGACAGAGACCGCCGGAACCGTTTCAAATGCAACGTCTCGTCCGAGTATTGATCCGGATGAAGTTGCGAAATTCACCGCAATGGCGGCGGAATGGTGGGACCCAAAGGGCAAGTTTCGGCCTTTGCACAAGTTCAATCCGGTTCGCCTCGGATTCATTCGCGACACGCTGGAGGACCACTTCAACCTGAACCGCGGCGCACGCAAGCCGTTCGTCGGACTTCGGATTCTCGATATTGGCTGCGGCGGCGGCCTGGTGAGCGAACCAATGGCGCGCCTTGGTGCCTCCGTCACCGCGGTTGATGCCAGCGAAGCCAACATCAAAACCGCGATGACGCACGCCAAACAAAGCGGACTGGACATCGACTTTCGCGCCGGCACAGTGGAGGCGCTGATCGAGAACGGTGAGGCCCCGTTCGATGTCGTGCTGAACCTCGAAGTGGTGGAACACGTCGCCAATCCCGAACAGTTTCTCAAAGACTGCGCGAGCCTCGTGAAACCCGGCGGGCTGATGATTGTCGCCACGCTGAATCGGACAGCGAAAGCCTTCGCACTGGCGATTGTCGGTGCAGAATACGTGCTGGGCTGGTTGCCGCGTGGAACACACGAGTTTGAAAAGTTCCTGCGACCGGGCGAGATCGAAGCCCCGATGCGCGACGCCGGATTATCGGTAGCCCCTGCTCAGGGCGTGAGTTTCAATCCGATCACCGATCAGTGGCGCCTCTCGTCGGATACCAAGGTCAACTATATGATGACCGCTTCAAGACCTGATGCCTGACGGCGCGGCCTTGCTCCCGACACCTGGCGCAGTTCTGGACTACTGGATCGGCGCGGCGACGGACGATCACTTGTTTGCCGATCGGCAGCATAAATTGTGGTTCTCGAAATCTGAAGCAACTGACAGGTTCATCGACCGGCACTTTTCAGCGCTATATGCGGCGCTGATCGAAGGGCTTGCTGAAGCATGGGCCGAGCGAGGCGCCCGGTCCCGGCTTGCTGCAATCATTGTGCTCGATCAGTTCAGCCGGAACATGTTTCGCGGATCACGGCGCGCGTTCGAAGCCGACAAGCTCGCCCGCCAGCTTGCCGAGACCGGTGTCCAGACCGGTGATGACCTGAAGCTGACCGAAATCGAACGGTCCTTCTTCTATTTGCCGTTCGAGCATTCCGAAGCCCTCGCCGATCAGGACGAAGCGGTGCGGCTGTTCGAGCAGCTTGCTGCGGATGCCCGCAGCGCCTTCAAGCCAATCTGCGAGCGCTCGCTCGACTATGCAGAGCGGCATCGCGACGTGATCCGGAAATTCGGTCGGTTTCCCCATCGAAACGCGGTCCTTGCTCGTCCAAACTCAGCCGCCGAGTCAGACTATCTGTCCCAACCCGGTGCTGGCTTTTAGAGCTTATTGAGTTGGCAGAACCTCCACCAGTTCAACTTCGAAATTGAGTGCCGCATTTGGCGGGATTGGTCCATTGCCGCGCGGGCCATAAGCGAGGCTTCCCGGAACGTGGACTAACCAGCGATCGCCTGGTTTCATCAATTGCAGGGCTTCGACCCAACCTGGAATAACGCGATTGGCCGGGAACAGGGCAGGTTCCCCGCGCTGAAAAGCACTGTCAAACGTGTCGCCTGTTGCGTCGAGACGGCCTTCGTAAAATACCGCAACATACTCGCCGCCTTGCGGGCTCGCGCCGCTTTCGTCGCCGCTCGCCAGAACGACATATTCCAACCCAGAACCGGTTTTCCGGACTTCAGATAGATCCGAGTCCCAGGGCGTAAACGTCTCCCACGCCTCAGCGTCAGTCGGGCGCGGCTCGGGGGCGCGTTCCATTTCCGTGATCTCAACCTGGAAGATCAGATCGTCGCCCGGCTTGATCGGTCCACCCGGACGCGGGCTGTCGCCATACGCGATCTCGGACGGGATGTAGAACATGAACTGGTCGCCGACAGACATCAGCTGCAGGCCTTCCGTCCAGCCTGCGATCACCTGATTAACACCAAAGGTCGATGGCACACCGCGTTTGTAGGCGCTGTCGAATACGGTGCCGTCCACGAGCCGTCCTTCATAGAAGACACTGACCTGATCGCGCGGGCCAGCGGTCTCGCCGCCCTCTTCGCCCCTGCGCAGGATAACATATTGCAGACCGCTTTCAGTGGTCTGGACACCTTCTGCGTCTGGGTTCCAGGGCGTGTACTTTTCCCAGGCCTCAAGGTTGGACGGGATAGGTTCCGGCGGCTTGATCACGTCTTGCAACTCAACGCGGAAAATCAGATCGTCCCCGGGTTTGATGACGCCGCCCGGACGAGGGTTCTGTCCGTACCCCAGCTCGGATGGAATGTAGAAAATGTACTCATCGCCCGCTGACATGAGCTGCAGGCCTTCGGTCCACCCCGAGATCACTTGAGTGACGCCGAAGCTGATCGGTTCACCGCGCGCATAGGAGCTATCGAAAACCGTGCCATCGGTCAGCCGGCCATCATACATTACCGTGACCTCGTCCTGCAGACCAGGCGTCGCGCCGCCAGGTTCGCCTTCACGAACCACGACATATTGCAGCCCGCTTTCGGTGGTCTGAACGCCCTCGGCATCCGGATCCCAGGGGATGTAGCTGGTTAGGGGATCATTCGGGTCCATGGTTTCTCCACCACATGCTGCGAGAATCAGGCCTCCAAGGGCCGCGAACAGTTTGCGCAAGACTTGCACCTCCTGAGACATTTTCCGGCTATGTAGGTGGTTACAGCTTCGGTGTCACCCACCCAAGACTGTAACTTTTCGTCGTGGCGTCAATGACAAGCAGAGCGTTCAATTTGTCCGCGGCGGATAGCCTGCCTGGCCCAGCGCATCGATGACTTCCTGCGTGTGCTGAGCGTCACGGGTTTCCATCAGAATATCAAATTCCGCACCCTTGGCCGGGACATCGAGCGCAATCCGATTATGCGCCACTTCCATAATGTTCGCGCCCGCGTCACCAATGACTTTGGAGACCAGCGCCAAAAGTCCAGGCCGATCGTCGCCGACGATGCGAATATTGACCAGACGATTGTCGCGCACGAGCGATCGGGTGAGGACGGACGACAAGAGCCGCGTATCGATATTGCCGCCGCACAGGATCAGACCGACTCTTCGCCCGGCAAACTTGGACGGGTGGGCGAGCATCGCCGCCAAACCAGCAGCGCCGGCACCTTCCGAGACGGTTTTCTCAATATCCACGTAGAGCGTGATCGCGCGCTCGATATGCTCCTCCTCGACCAGCACAACATCGTCCACGAGTTCACGCACCACGCGTTCGGTGAGGTCACCGACATCCTTCACCGCGATCCCTTCCGCGATGCTGGCGCCGCCGGTCTTCGGCTCCCGGCCTTCCAGGCGGGCGCGCATACCGGCATACATAGAGGCCTCGACGCCAACGACCCGCAGGAAGCGATTGTGCGCTTTCGCAGCTGTCGCCATGCCTGAAATCAGGCCACCGCCGCCGATCGGAATGATCAGTGTGTCCAGATCTGGCTGATCCTCCAGCATTTCGAGCGCTGCAGTGCCTTGTCCCGCCATGATTTCAGGATCATCAAACGGGTGAATCCAGGTCAGGCCTTCGCGCTGGCGCACCGCTTGCGCATGAAGGTTCGCCTCATCGAATGTGTGACCTTCCAGCAAAACACGCGCACCAAAGGCACGGGTGTGCTCAACTTTGTTGAACGGCGTCGTCACTGGCATCACGATGGTTACCGGGATGCCGAGGCGGCGACCATGATAGGCAACCCCTTGTGCATGGTTGCCCGCCGATGCCGCGATCACGCCGACTTTCTTTTGCTCGTCCGTGAGACGTGCCAGTTTGTTGAGCGCACCGCGCTCCTTGAACGCACCGGTGAACTGAAGATTCTCGAATTTAATCCAAACCTCAGCGCCGGTAATTTCCGACAGCGTTTTCGACAGACGCATCGGCGTGCGCTCGATCTGGCCTTCCAGGATCTTGGCGGCATCGCGAACATCTTCAATCGAGATCGGTAATTGGGTGCTCATCGTACTTCTTCGTCTTTGTATCCGCGCGCACTCCTAGTGCGACAGGTCGGAAAAAGGAAGCTTTCAATCTCTAAAAACAAGGTTTAGCAGAGCCAGCATGAGCAAGACAGCAACAGATCTGGTCGTGGTCGGCGTCATCCTGGGCGCGCACGGGGTGCGTGGCGACGTGCGCATAAAGAGCTTCACCGCTGAGCCCGAGGCGCTGTTTGAATATGCCCCCTTCCTGTCCGAAACCGGCGAGGTCCTGATCGATCCGATGCGGGCCCGGCCGGCAAAAGACCATTTTATCGTCACCCCGGAAAAGCCGCTGCAGAAAGAAGAATGGGACAAGTTGAAGAGCACAAAGCTCAATGTCCCGCGGGACGTTTTACCGAAGACCGAAGCCGACGAGTATTACATTGACGATCTTGTTGGTCTGGACGTGTTTTCGGGCGGCGACACGCCGGTCGGGCGCGTCAAAGCCGTTCTTAATCATGGTGCCAGCGATCTGATCGAAGTCCAGCCGACACCGCGCGGAAAGCCTGTGCTCGTGCCATTCACGCTCGAGGATGTTCCAGTGGTCGACCTCAGCGCGAAACGATTGGTCATTGCGACATTTGAGATTTGGGCGGACGAGTCGAAACCCGAAAACGAAGACTAGGCAAAGACCTCAGCCGCATTGGCTTTTTCAAGAAAAGCCTGCAAACCGTCTGCCTTGCCAGCACCCTTGACGGCCGCCTGAACCGACTTGAAGGCACGCGCGGCATAGTGCTGTGTCACCTGTTCGTAGGCCTTGCCATCAAGCTTCAGCGCGACGCGCTCTTCTTTCGCTTCAGCAGCCGCCATATTGGCTTTCGCCCACGGCAGGTAGGTCACCGCGACTTCGTCTCTGAACAGTGGTAGCAGGGTGTCTTCCAGTTCGCTCAATGGCGCAAACGGTCCGCCCGCTTTTGGTGCTTCCATGAACTCGCTCCACGCGGCGACGAACGGCGCGTTGGCCCGCAGCCAGTCTCCGGGGGTTGGGTCCATCAGCATCTGCGCCACCTGACCCGCCAGGGCGAAATCTGCGGCAGACGGACGGCCACCAAACAGAAACAGAGATTTCTCAAGATGCGCGTTGAGCAGCGTGAAGAACCGTTCGAAGCTTGGTTTGAGGGTCTTTTCGTTTTTCTTCTCGACGCCAACCAGCGGCAGTCGGTCGCGCATGCGCTTCACGATCTGATCACGAGTCTTTTTCTTGGCACGCGGCAGATCGCCGTCCAGCAGCTGCTCCATGGTCCGGTCGCCCGCAAGCTCGCGATCAGGCTTCTGGCTCCAGCGATTGAAGAACATCAGTTTGTTCAGCCACTCATCCGCATAGTCTTCAAGAAGCAGCGCCAGCGCCGCGCAGGCCGCATCATCTGGAACGGCCGACGGTTCGGCGTGATCGGCTTCGACTGTGGCGAGAATGCTGGTCGAGTCCTGATTGGCAGGACGATTCGGAGAAACGAGAAGCGGCACTGTCGGCACCTTGGCCATTGCCGCGAACTCTTCTTCAGTCGCCTTGCTGCGCCCAATCCATTCAAAGTCCACGCCTTTATAGCGCAGGAAAGAGCGAACCTTCACAGAGTAAGGAGACGTTTCGGCCCCGAATAGGCGATAAGCGGTCATGACAAGTTTCTTTCGATTCACGCGCGTCATCTAGGACATGCGCGCGGCACTGCCAAGACCGATTAAGCGGTGACGCGGCAAGGGGAAAACCGCGCCACCCATTTCGCAAACCGGACTTAAGCTGGTTTACGGAATTTCAGCGTCATCCGATCGGACTCGCCAACAGCCTCATAAGCGGCGCGTTCGGGCGTATCCTCTTCGGTACCAACCAGAACAGGCGGCAGGCGCCACACAAACTCTTCCTCGGTTGGAACGTCTGCTGGATTGGCATTCAGGTCACTTGAATCTGCAAGCTCAAATCCTGCTGCTTCGAACGCCGCGATCACAGCAGCTTCCTTCAGATACCCATTTGAACCATCGGCCCAGGCATCGCTGTTTTCGTCAGGTGCGCGGTGTTGAACAACGCCGACAATGCCGCCCGGCTTAAGCACACGATAAGTCTCGGCGAGCGTGTCGCCCATATAGTCTGTGTCGCCAGAACTGAAGCGATTGAGGTTGTGCAGTGCGCGAATGAACAGGACAGCGTCGAGCTTGCCTGACGCCTCTTCCGGCATCTTGGTCAGCTGGAATGACTTGATCTTGGCGCTGCCTTCAATGCCCCATTCAGCGGCTTGATTGGGCCAGTTCGCGGTGCCTTCGACGCGTGTCGCGGCCCACTCATCGCCGAACCCGAAGAGCGGCCAAAGCTCGTCTGGATAGTGCGCTCCCACCAGCGCCCCGTCTTCGCCAAGATATGGCAACAGGATTTTGGAGTACCAGCCGCCACCCGGCAGGGCTTCGGCAACTTTCATTCCTGGTTCAATGCCAAAGAAAGCCAGTGTCTCAGCTGGATTACGCGCGTCATAGCGCGCTTTCACTTCATCCGGTTGTGCTTCTAGAATGGCGGCGAGTTTTGCCTCCGCGGTCATTTCGGTGACCTCGTCAGCGACCTCTTGAACCATCTCTTCAACAGTTTCGGTCACCGTGGTTTCTTCAACCACCACGGATTCTGTGGCTTCAGATGTTGCGTCATCCGCATCGGCATAATTGTCGAGGGCTGTACAGCCGCCCAGCACCAGAGCCAGTGCAGCACTCGCACCAGCCAGAGAATATTTCGATTTAAGCTTGGGTTTCATCACCAACGCCTCCCTTGTTGCGTATGAAATCGTCTTAACGCAGAAAAATTCGCCTGTCGCGTGTTTATCGAGAAACAATACAAAAATCCTGCTCACACTTCTGTGAAGCGCCGGGCGGGCTTGACCCAAGGTCTGGCTTTTCAGCTAGGCACCGTACGGGTAGCTTCCGATCCGAAGGAGAGACATCATGGATCCGCTCGCGCAAATCGCAGAAGCCCAGCCTTATTCAAAATTGCTCGGCATCAAATTGCTGGAAGCCTCACGCGACAAAGTGGTGGGCGAACTCCTGGTCCGCGACGAGCTCTGTACGTCTGGTGGGACGATGCATGGTGGATGCATGATGAGTTTCTGTGATGTATTGGGCGCGACTGGCGCCTGGCTGGCAATCCCCGATGGCGCAAAAGGGACAACCACGATCGAAAGCAATACCGCGTTTTTGAGTGGCCCACCCGCCGGGACCCTGGTCACCGGCGTGTCTACTCCAGTCCGGATCGGACGAAGGCTGTCGGTCTGGCAAACAGAAGTGACAGATCCGGATGGGAAGAAAGTCTGCCTCGTCACACAAACGCAACTCGTTCTCTAATCCTTGGCTGCGTCCATAAATTGACCCGGAAAAGCGCGGTCGGTAGGCAGTCTGTTCAACCGGCGCAGGGAGCGGGCCAGCCATGTCCAAAACAGTATTCGTGACCGGTGGCGCAGGATATGTCGGCAGCCATTGCGCGAAAGCATTCGCAAATGCGGGCTGGACTGTGGTGACCTATGACAATCTCTCCCGCGGTCATCGCGACCTGGTCAAATGGGGCGACCTCATTGAAGGTGACATTCTGGATCGCGCGAGCCTGCGTGCCGCATTGGAGCAGGTCCGACCCGACGCCGTCGCTCATTTCGCCGCCTATGCTTATGTCGCAGAATCCATGACGGAGCCGGCTCTTTACTATCGCAATAACGTCGTCGGCACGATGAACTTGCTCGACGCCATGGTCGAAACAGATGTCCGGCAAATGGTTTTCTCTTCCTCATGTGCCACCTATGGAATCAGCGACACGCTCATCACGGAAGAGACACCGCAAAACCCGATCAATCCTTATGGGGAAACCAAGAAGTTTTGTGAGAAGATGATCCGGGACTATGGCAAAGCGCATGGTTTGCGCTCGGTCATCTTGCGTTATTTCAACGCTGCTGGCTGCGACACGGACGGTGAGACGGGCGAGCGTCACGATCCTGAGCCGCATGTCATCCCACTTGCGATTCGCGGTGCGATGGACGGAACATTCACGTTCAACATCCTTGGCGGCGACTATGACACGCCTGACGGGACGTGTATCCGCGATTATGTCCATGTCAGCGATCTCGCCGATGCGCATGAGCGGGCGCTGGACTATCTCTCGAGTGGCGGCAAGAGCGATATTTTCAATCTGGGAACGGGCCAGGGCTCCAGCGTCATGCAGCTAGCCGATGCCGTGTCCAGGGTTGCTGGAAAAGAGGTCCCGCGAGTTATTGCCGATCGGCGACCAGGAGATCCACCCATCCTGGTCGCGAGCGCCGACAAAGCGCGGGAGGTTCTTGGCTGGCAGCCGAAACGCTCGGACCTGGAGTCGATTCTGACGAGCGCCTGGGACTGGTTTCAGCGCGAAGCCAAAAGCTAGCCCCGGCCTGTACCCCTTGCAGCGCCCCTCCCTCGCGTCCGGCTTGACGAGTTGGCCGCGCTATCGCTTGATCAGATCAAACAAGACAAAGCCGTACACTGGCGCAGGGAGGCATTATGAAAATTTCCAGAGAAACACCCGTCATTGTTACTGGCGGCGCATCAGGTCTGGGCAAAGCGACAGCCGAAGCGTTCGCCGCTGAAGGTGCGAAAGTCACTATTTTCGACATCAATGACGAGGCGGGGCAAGAGGTCGCCGAAGCGATTGGTGGTCTGTTCTGTCACGTCAATATTCTCGAAGAAGAGTCTGTCGTGGCAGGCTTCGAAAAGGCCCGCGCGGCGCATGGCCAGGAACGCGTCTGCGTCCATTGCGCGATGGCGTCCAAAGGCGGCAAGACCCTCTCATTCGACAAATCGACCGGGGGCTATAGGCGCCTCTCGACAGAAGATTATGAGTGGGGGGTCAAAGGCGTACTTGTTGCCTCCTACCGTATCGCTTCGCACGCCGCTCTGGGCATGTCGAACCTGGAGCCATTGGAAGATGGCGAACGCGGTGTCATTACACTCACCGCATCTGTGGCAGCTCAGGATGCTCAGATTGGGCAAGTGGTCTATGGTTCGGCCAAGGCTGGCGTGAACGGCCTCGTCCTGCCAATGGCGCGTGACCTGATGAATATCGGCATTCGCGTGAACTCGATCATGCCAGGAATTTTTGCGACGCCGCTGATGCTTGGTGCGCCGCAACCGGTACTCGACAGTCTGGCCGCGTCGGTGCCGTTTCCGAAGCGCCTTGGCAAGCCCGAGGAGTTCGGCTCCCTCGCGCTGGAGCTTGCTCGTAACGGCTATTTCAACGGGCAGAACCTGCGCCTCGATGGTGCGATCCGAATGGCGCCGCGATAGAGGTGCGATGAGATCAGACGCCCGCTTGCTCTGGAGCAGTCACGCAGCTATGCCGCAATGATGTCCGAGCCACAAAACATTCTCGCCTATTGCGACAAGATGTTCACACCGTCGGAGAGCTTCATTCCGAGAGGCTACACCGCGTTCAGTCGCTTGAAGCCCGTCTATATTGGCCACACAATAAATGGACCGGTTCCAGACGGGGCCGAGGCGATTGATATTTCCGACCTGCACGGCTTTGGCGGTGTCGCCGGCTTCAAACAGTTCGGACAGATCTCGCCCACGCTTGAGCGCAGGCTGCGAGACCTTAACCCTGTCGCGATCCATGCGAGTTTCGGCAAGTCGGGCGCCTACGCCTTACCGCTGGCGCGGAAGCTCGGGCTGCCGCTCGCCGTCACTTATTATGGCGGCGATGCCACCAAGACCTCGAACACAAAAGACTCCTTTGTGCGGGTTTATAACCGGCGACGACAGAAACTCTGGGACTCCGCCGACCTGATTCTCCCCTGTTCCGATTTTATTCGCCGTGAACTGCTGGCCAAGGGCGCGCCCAAGGACAAAATGATCGTCCACCACAATACCGCGGATCCTGAGAAGTTTCAGCCGGGTGAAAAACAGAACCTGCTCGTCTTTGCCGGTCGCTGGTCGCCCAAGAAAGGCATCGACACGTTGATAGATGCCCTCACCAAGCTGGGTCCGGAACTGGATGGCTGGACGGTGCGATTGTGTGGCAACAAGCCGGAAGGCCAACGCGACAGTTTTGAGCAGAGCTTGCACGACAAGCTCGCCGCCTCCGGCATCAAAGTCGATCTCGCCGGATGGGTGCCCGCGGACGATATGCCCAAGCATTGGGCTGCAGCGAAAATCGCGTGCGTCCCTTCAAAGCGAGCACCGTCCGGTGACGCGGAAGGACTGCCGCTAGTGTGTATCGAAGCCATGCTATCCGGGTGCGCGCTCGCGGCGACGCGGCACTCGGGCATTGTCGAATGTGTGCGCGATGGCAAAACCGGATATCTTTGCGATGAAGGCGACGCGGATGCGCTAGCCGAAAACCTCAGCAAGCTGCTCAAGGATCCGGCCGCGACCGCTGCAATGGGAGACGCCGGGCGCGCCCTCGCACTGGACGAGTTCAACCTGCAGAAACAAAGCCGGAAGCTCGAAGACCATCTGCTACGGATCGCTGAACTTGGCTAACAAGCCAGCGAGGTCTCTCGCGATCGCCAAAAAAATGGTTGCAAACGCGCGTCCGAGACGTCTGGCGAGCGCTTGCATAAACCGCTAAGGCGGGGCGATGAGACTTCCGCCGCGCCCCAAACTCTCCTGGAAAGAGGATGGAACCCCTGTCGATGATCGGGTTGGCGACGTCTACTATTCGATCGAGGATGGCCTCGCCGAAAGTCGCGCGGTGTTCCTGGAGGGCTGTGGTTTGCCGGATGCCTGGAAAGATCGGTCATCATTCACGATTGCGGAACTTGGTTTTGGAACAGGGCTCAATTTTCTCGCGGCCTGGCAAATGTGGCGAGACCACCGTCCGTCGAACGGCTGGTTAAATTTCGTCAGCTTTGAGGGCTTTCCGCTGGACCGCGAAGACGCAGCCCGAGCGCTCGAGCCGTGGCCGGAACTCGCGGAGCTTTCCGATCGACTTTGCGCCCGCTGGCCCGTTCGCGCCCAGGGCGTGCAGCAAATCGCCTGGCCTGACGAACGTCTGACGCTCACGCTCCATATTGGCCTGATCGAAGAAACCTTGCCGCAAGCGGAATTCGAAGCAGATGCCTGGTTTCTCGACGGGTTCAGCCCTGCCAAGAACGACGCGATGTGGGCTGAAAATGTCTGGCCGGAACTTGCTGCACGGTCAAAGCCTGAGGCGCGAGTCGCCACGTTCACGGTCGCCGGTGCTGTCCGCCGCGGGTTGGCTAACGCGGGCTTTGAGGTCGAAAAGAAACCTGGCCATGGCCGCAAGCGCGAACGGCTTGAAGCTCGCGCGCCGGCTTACCCAACGCGAACGCCAGACGTGTCCTCACCCGAAATTGCGATTATCGGCGCTGGCATATCTGGCGCTTGCCTTGCGCGGCGTCTCGTCGATCGCGGTGCTCGGGTAACTGTTTTCGACCAGGCACAAGGCCCGGCCTTGGGGACGAGCGGCAATCCGCTCGCTCTGGTTATGCCTCGGCTGGATGCCGCCGATACGGTGCAAGCACGTTTGCTGATCGACGCCTATGTCAGTGCGCAGGCTTTTTACCGCGGTCGTCCTGGTGTCGCGAACGCTGAGACACGGCACTATCCGCGCGATGACAGCGAGATGGAAAGGTTCCAGAAACTGCTCGCCGATCCACCGCTTGGCCTTGAGCAGCTCGAAGCCATTAGGGAGGGCGGGCTCTTGCACAAGGGCTCGATGATCCTTGACCCGTCCGTGCTCCTGCCATCGCTTCTGCAGGAGGTGGAGGTAAGATGGCGCGAAACGGCGGAGATCGACGCTTCAGAACGCACTGTGAATGGCGAGAAGTATGATGCCATCATTCTCGCCACCGGTTGGCATATGGCGCATTGTACCCGGCACCTGGATCTGACGGGCCGGCTTGGGCAGGTGGAATCCTATACGAGCGAGATCGACGCCCCGCCGAGTGCGCTCGCTTCAGGACACTATGCGCTGGCGGCAGGAACACGCCGCTTATGGGGCGCAACCTTTGCCGACCATGACGGGCGCATACCCGAAGTGGACCCTGGCGCGCTGGCAGCGAACCTAGAAGCGCTCGACTCTCTTTCGCCCTACTGGCGCGCCGAAGCGAAGAAAGCTGAGACCGCGTCTCGAGCCGGCGTGCGCGCGACCACGGCGGACCGATTGCCTCTGATCGGAGCCCTGCCCGATGCGGACCGTCTGGTCGCTGACCGCCAGACCCTAGAACGACAGGCTTGGAACATTGACCTCGACCAGTACGCGACAGAAGGCGTGTTCGTGGCAAGCGGTTATGGCTCGCGCGGTTTCACCTGGGCGCCTTGGGCAGCAGGCATTCTGACAGCCCAAATCTTCCACGATCCGGTTCCGGCGCGTCGAGAAGCCTTGAAAGCAACTGTCCCGAATCGGCAAATTTTGCGGAAACTCAAACGGAGATTGTTGTAACAACAACCGCTTTTTCGGAGCATATTTTGGTCAAAAATGCCCGAAATCGGATGATTTTTGCCTCTCTCATGCTCGCGTGGCGTCCTGACAGCGCTGACTATCAGTTTTGACAGCGTTTACCCTGCCGGCGGGGGTGGTGTTGGCCAGAGCCTTGCAGTTCTATCCCCAACTTCAGAGGTCTTACCAGTTTTGAGGCGATTCTTCTGAACCAAATGTGCGACTTTAGTCAGGGGAAAATTGACGTGTCTCATCAGAATGTAGAGTTGGCAGATCTCGGGATCGAGGCTGGGGACGTTCGCAAGAACTGGAACGAAGAACGCCTTTACGAACAAGCTGTTCGAAGTGGCGAGGCCGAAGTGGCCAAAGGTGGCGCCTTGCTTGTCAAAACGGGCAAACACACCGGTCGATCGGCGAAAGACAAATTCACGGTTCGTGACGAAACCACCGAGAATTCAGTATGGTGGGATAATAACGCCTCCATGACCCCGGCGCATTTTGATGCCCTCTGGGAAGATTTTCAGGCCCACCTCCAAGGCAAGACGCTGTACACTCAGCAGCTGTTTGGCGGTGCCGACCTCGACCACCGCGCGCCCGTGCGGATCGTCAACGAGTTTGCATGGCACTCGCTGTTCATTCGTCACCTTCTGCGTATTCCAACCGCCGACGAATATGATGGGTTCGAGCATGAATTCACCATCATCAATAGCCCCAGCTTCCGCGCCGATCCGGCCAAGCACGGGACCGTTTCTGATACAGTGATTGCCGTAAATTTCGCCAAGAAGCTCGTCCTGATTGGTGGAACGTCTTACGCTGGCGAAACCAAGAAATCCGTCTTCACCATACTCAACTACATCCTGCCGACCAAAGGCGTGATGCCGATGCAGTGCTCGGTCAATGACGGTGGAAATGATGATGCTGCGATCTTCTTTGGCCTGTCGGGCACAGGGAAAACCACGCTGTCTGCAGATGCCAGCCGCACGCTGATCGGCGATGACGAGCATGGCTGGTCAGAAAACGGATTGTTTAATTTCGAAGGCGGTTGCTATGCGAAGATGATCAATCTTTCGCCGGAAGCGGAGCCCGAAATCTACGCGACAACCAGCATGTGGGGCACCGTGCTCGAGAATGTCGTAATGGATCCAGAAACGCGCGAGCTTGATTTCTACGACAATACGCTGGCCGAGAATTCACGCGGTGCCTACCCGATTTCAGCCATCGAGAATGCCTCGCTGAGCGGGCGTTGTGGCCAGCCGAAAAACCTGATCATGCTGACCTGCGATGCGTTCGGCGTCATGCCGCCAATCGCAAAACTGACACCGGCCCAGGCCATGTATCACTTCCTGTCCGGTTACACTGCGAAAGTGGCTGGCACCGAGAAAGGCGTGACCGAACCAACCGCGACTTTCTCAACCTGTTTTGGCGGACCGTTCATGCCGCGCCATCCGAGCGAATATGGCAAATTGCTCGGTGAGCTGATCGACAAGTACAATGTGAATTGCTGGCTGGTTTCGACGGGTTGGACAGGCGGTGCACATGGCGTCGGCCACCGGATGCCGATAAAAGCCACCCGCGCTTTGCTGAACGCGGCCCTCGATGGATCACTCAATGAGGCAGACTTCCGCGAAGACGAAACCTTTGGCTTCATGGTCCCGGCGGCGCTCGATGGCGTCGACAGCACCATCCTAAATCCGCGCGACACCTGGAGCGACAAGTCTGCCTATGACGCTCAGGCTGAAAAGCTCGCCAAAATGTTTGTCGACAATTTCAAAGTCTATGAGGCGCATGTCGACGCAGACGTGAACGCAGCTGGGCCCCGCATTCGCGTTCCGGCCTAAACGCACGCACATACAGAACCCTGAAAACCTCTCGCGATTGCGGGAGGTTTTTTGTTTGCTAAGCTACATGATCCTGCAACCCTGGAGGCGACCACATGAAGCGCGCGCTGATCTATGGTCTCGGCGTGGTCTGCGTGGCCGCTTTGATCATTTCACTCTGGCCAGCGCCGCCCGTGAAATCTCACATCTATTTTGCTGACGCACCGAGCGATCGCGCTGAAATCATCGCGCATGGCGCCGGACAAGGACACGCGCCGCCCAATACACTTCTTGCGCTTGATACCGCTCGGCAGATGGGCGCGGATGTTCTTGAAGTTGATGTCCAGCAGACCAGAGACGGCGTTTTGATCCTCCGGCATGACGACACGCTCGACCGGACAACAGACCTGAAGGGCCTCATTGCAGATATGGACTGGGCGGAAATTGCCCGCGCCGATGCGGGTGCGACCTGGACTGTTGACGGCAACTCTTTTGCGGACCGCGATATCAAAGTGCCAACGCTTGAACAGGCTCTGGCGGCATTTCCGGACGCGCGCTGGATAATCGAGATCAAAAATGACACGGCGCGTGCGGCCACTGCCATGTGCGCCGAGATCCAATCCGCTGCGGCGCAATCGCGCGTGCTGGTCGCCTCATTTCACGACGCCGCGATGATGACGTTTCGGGACCAGTGCCCGACTGTCGCCACGTCTGCGTCGTCGCGCGAAGTC
Organism: Hyphomonas sp.; assembly: GCA_024743015.1. Lineage (GTDB taxonomy): Bacteria > Pseudomonadota > Alphaproteobacteria > Caulobacterales > Hyphomonadaceae > Henriciella. Next base: position 15,044 of record JANSXJ010000031.1, read on the forward strand.
AGAGACTTCGTGATCGCCGCCAGACTTGGGCTCTCGCGTTTCGTTCCAACGCCCGCTGTCTCACTGCAAATACCAACCCAGTCGAACGGGCTGGATCTCACCCATCCGCGTGTGATGGCCGCCGCTCAGGCGCGCGGCATTCGAGTCCAGTACTGGACGATCAACGACCGCGCTGAAATTGAGCGGCTACTGGCGGCGGGCGCCGACGGAGTGATGACGGACTATGTTGATCGCGGACGCATCGCGCTGAGCAAGACAGCCAAATAGGCGAAGCTTCCTTATTCTGGCACTTCGAAAATATGCGCGATCATATGCGTTCCTTCGAACACTGCTGTGTCTTCAACATTGATCCCATCCTCGACAAAGACAAAATCAAGAACGCGGTCATTGTCGACATCACTGTGCAACATGACCAGAAACTTGCGCCCTGCGTCCGCCGGCGTGTCTAGACGTATGGTGACGTTTTCGTTTGTCCCGGCGTTCAGATAGGTAAAGCCGGAGACCACATCACCATTTGGGCGACCATCCATGACCGGGTGCAACACGATAAAGCCAGGGTTTTCGATCACCACCTGAGGAAATGTCAGGGCCACGGAGTCGCCTCGAAACGCTGACACGTCGCCGCCATCCACGCGCACCTCGGAGAATTGCGTCACACCTTCCGAACGCGTCATCCCTTCGATCTCGATCATGTTCGCCTCTCCATTGCCCATGGTGATTTGCGGAGGCGCGGCGGGCGCATCCTGAGCAGTGGCGCACCCCGCTGAGACGAAGGCAACGGAAAGCGCGGCCAAGGTGGTTTTTGAAAACATAATGAGGGTCCCTTCCTGTTCGACGCTCACCCTAGGGTGGATCACTCAGCCTGTGTAGGGCCTTGCGGGACTTCAAGGCGAGCGCACCAATCCGGTTTCCTGGTGAGCGCCCGGCGCCCCTTATGAGGCCACGGACCGAGGTGGCCTGCGTCGATCCCGGCCTGGCCCACATCGACGCCATCCGCTGACAGGGTAATAACGTCACGCTCATAACGGTCGGGGCCTGAATTGCTGGTGATGATCAGTTCGGCATCGCGCGTCAGTTCAACCATGAAGGCTTTGGCCTCGAACCCGATCTCGCGTTCGGCTTCACATTTGGCGCCGCCACGCGCGCCGACTCCACCCGTTTCGGGAGCATCCACATCGGCGAGGCGAAATTTCATCCCGTCAATGCGTCCGCTATCCCCGTCAGACCAATAGATCGATTGGGCGGGCGCCGTTGAGACCGTGGTCACCTGCGGATCAGCGCAAGCGGCCAGAACCAGGAAGGCAGGAATACAGATGCGTTTCATGCCCGCTTAGTGCCGCGATTCGTGAGACACTCAGACAAGATTTATCGGGCGATCCAGCCCCTTGGCCTGATCCGCGGATCAGCTAGAAGGATGCATGGCTTCGCTTTTAATCGTCTATCATTCGCGCACGAACGGGACGCAGCAAATGGCCGCGGCGGCTTATGCTGCAGCGCAGGAGGATGCGGATACGCGCCTGGTCCGCGCCGAAGATGCGAGCGCTGAAGATCTACTCGCCTCAGACGGCTACCTGTTCGCAGCGCCGGAGAATCTCGCCTCCTTATCGGGCGCGATGAAAGAGTTCTTCGATCGCTGCTATTACCCGGTCCTGGGCAAGCTGGAAGGTCGGCCGTACGCGCAGATGATTTGTGCAGGATCCGACGGTGAAAACGCCGTCCGGCAGCTCGCACGCATCGCCACGGGTTGGCGTCTGAAAGCGGTGCAGCCGCCCTTGATTATCTGTACCCACGCTCAGTCCGAGACTGAAATCCTAGCCGAGAAAACCATATCAGACGCCGACCTGGAAAAATGCCGTGCCCTGGGCGGTGCCTTGTCTGCCGGGCTGTCAATGGGCGTCTTCTGAAACGGGGTTCTAGGTCTTCTTACCGCCGGGTGGCATGGCCGACACGAAAGCCAGTCCTTCTTGCAGAAGCGTTTCGGTCAAACCCGAAACGCTCAACATCTCCTCTGTCAGGCACACATAATCCCGCATCGTCGCACCATAGGATTTGAAGGGTCCGGCACCGTAGAGATCGAGCAGTTCTTTCTGTCGCGGTTTGGGCAGCCGGATCCCAAGTTGGTCATCCTTGTTGATCTGACTGAACATATGGCCATTTGCAGATGTATAGGGGTTGGCTTTGCCTTTTCGCTCTATTCCGGGCGCGGCGGCGATCGCCTGTTCAAAATGCGCGATGAGATCGTCACGGGTCATTCGAGGAGATTAGCACAAATCGTGCGCGATCAACGAGGCGACTTTTTCGCTGGGGCAATGAATTCCAGTCCTGCGTCAAATGTGGTCTGCCAAACCACCCGCGCGAACCGGTGCAAACCGATGCGCGATGCCTTGATTTTGACGATGCGGGGCAGCGTTCCCCGGGTTCGACGCCGAATGCGCGCGCCTGACTGCGAGACGTCGAGAATTATCGCTTCCCAGGTCGCGCCGTCCTCGGAATAAAGCGTGCACACACACCACACGCCCTTGCGCTCTCCACGGCGTTTTTCGGTCTGCGGACGCAGAACCGGTATCGGGACCTTCGCCACTGAGCCCGCCGCGCGGACCAGATCAACCTTCGCTCTCGACTTGGACGAAAACATCTCAAACTTCTCTCTAATCGAAAGAAGATAAGATATTTCTCGTTAAGGTTGAATTACCGAATCTGACAGGTGCTGCACGGCTCGCAGCACCTATCGAGAGTTCAGCTAGCCCTGT
>JANSXJ010000436.1 GCA_024743015.1 Hyphomonas sp.
GCGGACTCGATCTGAGTATAGAGCGAACGGCTCAAATAAGGTGGGGTAACGAATGAAACTAGCAATATATATCTTACGCTTTGTGTTCGCCTTTGTTGTTATCTCTTTAGCCGTAAAACTGCTCACTTTCGCGGTTATTAGCTCTTCAGGCTTCTTCTCTAACTATTGGGGGAGTCCGCGAGATTATTCCTTAGTGCCACGTGCTTTCCTCGGTTCATTTGTCTATTTGTCTGGCATCGTGATTACCTATTCCGCAATCGTCGACCTAACCGCGATACCCGAGCGTGCGATTGAGCGATTTCGATTTCGCACCTTAGGTTGGTTGGGGATATGTGGTTTAGCTTTGTTTTTAATGGTTTTAATCTGGTTGCTTGAGGCTATCACTCAGGTTTATTCGTTTATTCAATCAGATGTGTTGGCTCTCAGTTCCAGTTTGTTTTGGTTATCAGCTACGCTCAATAAATGTCTTCCATACGTCCTCATCGGAGCTGTGTGCTTTTACCTGCGCTACCGCATTGCCGCAAACCGTCGTCTGGCCTCTGTCCACAAGCCATAGCCAAAGCGCTCGGCGGCGTGTATGGCGCGCGCAAAGAAATGTGCCGCCAGCGGTGCGCCCTCCCCAGGACAGATGACATGACTGAGCCAACTTCACTGCGCAATATTGCGATTATCGCCCACGTTGACCACGGCAAGACGACCCTGGTCGACTGCCTGTTGAAACAGTCCGGGACGTTTCGCGAGAATGAGGCGACGGCAGAGCGGATGATGGATTCCAACGATCTGGAGAAAGAGCGCGGCATCACCATCCTCGCGAAAACCACCAGCGTCGTCTGGGGCGATACGCGAATCAATATTGTCGACACGCCGGGACACGCCGACTTTGGCGGCGAGGTAGAGCGGATCCTGTCCATGGTGGACGGGGCGATCGTTCTGGTCGATGCCGCTGAGGGCCCGATGCCACAGACCAAGTTTGTGGTTTCGAAAGCGTTGAAAATCGGCCTTCGTCCCATCGTCGCCGTCAACAAGATCGACAAGCCGGAACGCCGCCCGGATGAGGTGATTGACGAAGTGTTCGACCTGTTCGATGCGCTTGGTGCCGATGATGATCAGTTGGATTTCCCAATCCTTTACGGCTCGGCCAAGAATGGCTGGATGTCGACCCAGTATGAGGATGAGCGCACCGATATGAGCGAGCTGTTCGACCTGGTTGTTCAGCACGTGCCGGAGCCCAAAGTCGAAGACGGCCCGTTCCGGATGCTCGCGACCACGATCGGGGCTGACAATTTCCTCGGCCGCATTCTGACCGGCCGGATCACGTCCGGGACTGTAAAGCCCAACCAGACCGTGAAAGTGCTGTCGCGCGATGGAAGCCTGGTGGAAAACGGGCGCGTCTCGAAGGTGCTCGCCTTTCGCGGCCTGGAGCGCGAGCCGATCGAGGTCGGTGAAGCCGGAGACATCGTTTCCATTGCCGGTCTCGCCAAAGCCAACGTTGCCGACACATTTGTCGACCCGAGTGTCGACACCCCGATTGAAGCGCAGCCGATCGATCCGCCGACCCTCTCCATGACCTTCCGGGTCAATGACAGCCCACTGGCCGGAACCGAAGGCGATAAAGTCACCAGCCGCGTGATCTGGGATCGCCTGGTCAAGGAGGCTGAAGGCAATGTCGCCCTGAAAGTGGAGCGCTCCACTGAAGCTGAGAGCTTTATCGTCTCAGGCCGCGGCGAGCTGCAACTCGCGGTCCTGATCGAGACGATGCGCCGCGAAGGCTTCGAGCTCGGCGTGTCGCGTCCGCAAGTGGTCTATAAGGAAGGCGAGGGCGGGGAACGCCTCGAACCGATCGAGGAAGTTGTTATCGACGTTGATGATGAGTTTTCCGGCGCAGTGGTGCAGAAACTTTCTGAACGCAAAGCCGAAATGATCGAGATGAAACAATCCGGCGTCGGGCGCACCCGCATGGTCTTCCACGCGCCGACGCGGGGTCTGATCGGCTATCAGGGCGAACTGATGACCGACACGCGCGGCACCGCGATCATGAACCGGGTCTTCCTCGATTATGCCGAATACAAAGGCAAGATTCAGGGCCGTCGGACAGGGACGCTGATCGCCATGGACAAGGGGGAAGCCGTCGCCTTTGCGCTGTGGAACCTGGAAGATCGCGGCCCGATGATGATCCATCCGGGCGACAAGGTCTATCAGGGCATGATCATTGGCGAACACACGCGTGACAATGACCTTGAGGTCAATGTTCTGAAGGGCAAGAAGCTCTCCAACGTGCGCGCGTCCGGATCTGATGAAGCGGTCCGTCTGACCCCTCCACTGCAGATGACACTGGAAAAGTCGCTTGCTTATATTGCCGATGATGAGCTGGTTGAAGTTACTCCTGAGAGCATCCGTCTGCGCAAGGTCCACCTCGATCCGCACGAGCGTAAACGTGCCGCAAAGGCTGCAAACGCTTAAGGCGAATGACTGGACCTGAAGCGGGCGTAATTTCCGATCATCCCGGACTTGATCCGGTCTCTTCCTCGTTGCTTACAGACGTGTTGAACGTGATCCCGGCTTCCGCCGGGATGGTCGGAGCAGTGAGGGAGCGGGCGACGCGAAAAAAAGGCCCGCGACCGAAGCCGCGGGCGGTTTAATTACTCTTCCGCGTCATCCTGCTTCGCCGGATCATATTTCGCGAACCAGCCCATGATATTGTCAGTCTTGGCAATCAGGCGTGAGGGACGCCCTGCAATATAGTGCGACGAGCCGGGTACGCGGATCAGCGCAGTCTCGACGCCCTTCAGCTGGAGCGCTGTGTAGAATTGCTCGGCTTCCCAGGTCGGGGTGCGCCAGTCTTCCTCACCGACCATGACCAAAGTCGGGGTCACGACATTCTCGATCAGCATGATCGGGGAGAAGTCGAGGAAGGCGTCCGGGTTTTCCCATGGGTCTTCGCGGATCCAGTGACGTCGAACGAATTGCGCGATGTCTGCCGACAGCGCCATCGTCATCCAGTTGATCACCGGCTTGATGCTGGCGGCCGCGGCAAAGCGGTCTGTCTTGCC
>JANSXJ010000071.1 GCA_024743015.1 Hyphomonas sp.
AATCACATTCAGCCTTCATCTGCGCCCGCAAATCATCGGGGCAGGGCTTGGTGAAAGTTGGCTTGGCATAGCGCCGGACTTCAATACCCGGCATTCGCTCTCCAAGCAGGCGTTCAAGCTCATCGAGCAAAATGTCGCCTCTCGGTTTTCGAATGTCCATCAAGCCAACAACACCTGTGACCTGGCCAGAGCGCGGCGTGATTTGCCGACTGACCGGTACAGCTTCGTCAGTTGGATCCAGAATGATTGTCATTCGTCCTCCTTCTTCTAAACATCTTCAATCTTGCGAGATACCGATTGCGATCCCATCGGGCCCGTGACCCAGCCATGATACGCACTCGAGAATTTCCCCGCATCTGATCCTGCGACCACAATATGGATATGGTCCGGCTTGGCAAATTTAGGGACAAGCCTGTCCAGCTGATCGTCGTCAAGATTGGCAGCGGCAGCGCGGGTCATGCCTGCGCCTGAAACTTCATTCGCGACCATCTCGCGAAGCGGTCGCATTGTGACGTCCTGGATGCGCGTCCGCAGGCGGTCCTTGTCATACGTGCCGTCACGCATCAGCGTGTCGACATGTTCCGGGCAGACCACCAGAAGCGCATCGACCGGCATCATGTGATATTTGGGCAAGAACATGGATTCCAGTCCCAGCCCCAGCGTTCCGGCAATCTCGTCCGGCGCGCGCGATTCCTGATCGACAATGTGAACCGGCCCGGATGTCATGGCGAAGGCCGTCACAACTGAGTCTTCCGCCTTGAAGCCGCGCTCAACGTGGAGAGGTGCCCAGGGCGAGCGATCTTCGCGCTCAGCAAAGCACATGGTGAATTTCATCGGGGTGCCCAGTGTCGAGCGATCCGTGCCGCCGGGTTTCGAACCTCCGATATTGCGAATGGCGAGGCGCACAGCGCGCCCGATCGTGGCATTCGCGCGATTGCCTGTGCCCAGCGCCATCAGGCCGCTATTCATGTCGAGACGGTCGCGAATGGGACCGTTTACGACGAGCACTGGCGAAGCGCCCATAGTCGTGGCCATCACGCCGTGTATGTTGAATTCATCCGTGCAGATCGCTTCAATTGCGGCAATCACCACCGGTAGATATTCCGGCTTGCACCCTGCCATGACCGCGTTGATGGCGACCTTTTCCACAGTCGCTTCGCCCATATTAGGCGGCATTTGAGCGATGACATCCTTGGGAGAGCGCCGCGTACCGCTCAGCATGCGCACCACGCGCTCAGGGGTGGGCGGGACAAGTGGAAGGCCGTCGGAGAAGCCCTGGTCAAACATGAACTCAGCCACATCATCGGCGCTGGCAACTTCAATTTTGCGGGCTCGGATCGGGCTATCTGACGCTTCTGCGACCAGCCGGTCGTGGATCTCCGGATCCAAATGCTTGGATCCGCAGCCGGGTCGCCAATCGGGCAGGGCATCCCAATCGATCTTGGCAGCTTCCGTGTCGAGCGTTTCAGCTATTTTTTGGTCGACGTCTTGCCATTCGCTTTTCACAAACCCCTCAAACTGGGATTCGGCGACGGCGCCGTCCGGGCACCAATAAAGCGCGGGGACAATATCGAACCCGTAGGCAAACGAGGTTTTCAGGTCGGCGTCATCCAGGATTGGAAGGGTCAAACCGTGCCGATCTTTCAAAACCAGGCTTCCTTCGTGGGTTTGGCTTATCATCCAGACATTAACGGCGTCGCCATAACCTTGCGAAAAGGACTCGACGACCGGAGCGGCGAGATTGCAGGTTTCGCAATCCTCTTTGACGAAGCAGATAAGCGTTGGCTTCGCCGACGGGAACGTTCGCGGTTCGCCGTCGAGGTCGTTCAATTCGAAGCCCGGTATCTCTGCCATCGTCACCTCCTGAGCGAAGCTAGGCGAAATCCCGGAGGCTTGTCCATCAGTTGCGCCGCGTCATGTCTGTGGCGGAGGCGGATGGGAATCGAACCCACCACACGCCGGTCACGACGCGTCGCTGGTTTTGAAGACCAGGGAAGCCACCAGACTCCAGTCGCCTCCGCATTTGTGCAGACTTAGACACGTGCGGGGCAGGCGCAAGTGGGAATTGGACGGGCTTACGCGGCGAGAAACCTGACATCTCGGTCTCGAGATGTGACGCCTTTTTGGTCGAACAATTCCAGAAGAGGCACAATCGTCTTGCGGTTTGTGGAGAGCGCCGCCCGGGCCTGTCCGGTCGTAAACGGTGTGCCGGGAGGAAAACACTTTCTCAATGTGTCCTGAGCTGCCGCGATGGCATCTGCATGCAATAGAATATGCTGACGCAAAGCGTGATTGTAGAGGCGCACGGCGACGCCGTTGTGGATCAATAATTCAGTCAGGTCGTTCTGCACCGGGCTGGCTGTGTTGTTTTCGAAGAGCGGCGTTGGTCGCAAGCCGTTCCCGGCAAGTCGCGCTGCAGCATGCTCGTAGTCCAGCAGCTGCTCGCGCTTCATCTCGGCGAATGGGTCATGCGATGCGAGCGCCAGTCCAGACGGGGTTTTGACCACCTCCCCGGATTGGATCAGATCACGCTCGACCCAGTCCAGGATAGATGCGGGGATCTTTCGCAGTTTTGCTTTCACGGAGGTGGACGCGTGAAAGGGGCGGATCGGGCACGTCTGGTGCAAGGATGCAAGAGCGACGAGGAACGCCTCGGCAGCTGACCGGATATCGGCATCGCGAACTGCGACACTCGGAGATATGAGCTGGAACTCCGCTCGGATGGCATCCTCCACGTCTTGTAAGTTTCGACCGGAGAGGCGGGCGGCATCGTTCGGGAGCGCCACCCCATTCCCGCGGTCGGCCAGAGCGTGGGTGATAGCGACGGGATCGCCGATCTCCGCGGCGCGCAGAACGGCGAGATGCAAAGCTTTTTTGCGCGGGGCGTTAGGCGCGACGGGATCCAAAATCTTGCCGCCAGCGAGGGTCTCCGACGATGCTGGATTGCGCAGAACGAAACGTTGGCCGTGATATCCAACGAGCGGTTGGCGAAGTTCCAATTGAGCGAAGACGGGTTCGCCACGCTCTGTCGGGCTTGAGAACATTCGCACGCGCGCGGATAGGTGAGCCGTTCCCGCCATGATCGTTGCGTGATCCATGTGTTTGAGTTTTGGGCGCTCTCCATTTGCGCTGTGCAGCGCAACGTCAATTCGCGAAGATGGCTCGAATATGTTGGGCGCAGACACGACATCGCCCTTCCGTACGTCGGATTGGCTCACGCCGCGGAGGTTGAGCGCCACGCGTGATCCCGCGGAGGCAGACGCGACAGACCTACCGGCTACCTGGATCCCGCGAATGGTCACGATTTCGGTTCCGAGGGACGCTTCTGCGTCGGTATCGACCTTGCCGCCGATCAGCGTTCCGGTGACGATCGTCCCAGCGCCGGGCGCGTTGAAGACGCGATCAATGGGCAGAAAGAACCCTCTCAGGTTCAGTCGGTCGGCGGGCGTTGAGAGAAACGAGGTCAGCTCGCGAATGAGGTCGCGCAATCCATCCGGTGCCCGCGTTGAGCAAGAGACGATGGGCAAGGCCGAAACTCCGGACTCGCTGATCAGAGTGTTGATCTCCGCCCGCCGGTTTTCGATTTCGGCCGCGCTCGCCAGGTCGCATTTTGTCAGTGCGATCATGATGCGTTCGATCCCCATGAGACGGGCAAATTTGAAATGTTCTCGCGTTTGGGCTTCGATGCCGTCGGTCGATGAGACGACCAGCAAAACAGCATCAACGCCACTGAGTCCCGACACTGTGGTGCGGATGAAATCTGCATGCCCCGGAGCATCGATCAGGTGGAGCGTTCCAGCATTCGTCCGAAGGTGTGCAAACCCCAGTGTGATCGTCAGGCCGCGCGCGCGTTCCTCATCCAATGTATCGGTATTGGTGCCTGTCAGTGCCTCGACCAGAGCGGTCTTACCGTGATCCACGTGGCCAATGACGGCGATCGATTTATGCGTCATGCGGCCAAAGGGACTGCGCGACGCGCGCGATCAGATCGACTTCTTCATTGGCGACCGCGCGCATATCCAACAAAAACGTATCCTTGGAGATGCGGCCAATCACGGGTAGATCTGCGCCTCTGAATTGGGCGGCGAGGTGCTCCGCAGACGCGTGCTCGTTCGAGATTGCAACTGAAGCGCTTGGCAGATCCTGCTGCGGCAACGATCCGGCGCCGGCGCGGGCCGTTGTCTCCACCACCTCCGCGATCAGTCTTGTCTCTTTGCGGATCGATTGCGCCAGAACCTCGGCGCGTGTTTTGATCGCTTCAATCGGTTCGGACAGCATTTGCAAGACCGGAATGCGAGCCATGGGGTCATGCGGAGCGCGATACAATTCCAGCGTTGCGCGCAAGGCGGCGAGCGACAGTTTATCGATGCGAACGGCGCGGGCAATCGGGTGACGTCGAACCGTATCAACTAGCGCCCGCTTTCCAGCGATGATCCCGGCCTGCGGCCCGCCGAGCAGTTTGTCGCCTGAAAAGGTCACCAGATCGACGCCCTCTGCGATGACATCTCGAACCACCGGTTCGTCGCCCAGTCCGTAATCAGCGAGATTTATGAGGACGCCGCTGCCCAGGTCCTCGACCAGGATTGTTCCGGTCTCTCTAGCGAGTTTTGAAAGCTCCTGCCGGTTTGGCGTGGACGTGAACCCAACTATGCTGAAATTGCTGGTGTGGCTCTTAAGCAGAATAGCGGCGTCATCACTGATGGCTTGCTCATAATCACTGAGATGCGTTTTGTTTGTCGTGCCCACTTCGCGCAAAACAGCGCCGCTCTGAGTAATCACGTCTGGCATGCGGAAGGCGCCGCCAATCTCCACCAGTTCTCCTCGTGAGGCGATGACGTGCTTTCCGCTCGCGAGAGCGCTCAGGCAAGACAGGATGGCCGCGGCGCAATTATTGACGACCATAGCGGCCTCTGCACCAGTGAGTTGGCAGATCAAGGCTTCGACATGCGCGTGACGCGAGCCGCGCTTGCCGTCCTGGAGGGTCAGCTCCAGCGATGAATAATTCGCGGCGACATTTCGCATCGCCTCTATGGCCTCCGGTGCGAGCCTCGCGCGCCCTAGGTTGGTGTGAATAATCACGCCCGTAGCATTGATCGCGCGTTTCAGCGTATTGGCATTCCTGGCGCTCAGGTCGTCCGCAATATCATCGAAAAAGGCCGGCTCGGAAATCGGGCTCGTCGAGGCGCCGCCTGCTGCCATGATCTTAGATCGGGCAATATTGAGTTTCGCTCGGACCGCATTGGCAACGTCTTCTCGTCCATGCAGCGAAATCAAATGCGCGGCGGCATCAGATTCCAGCAGGGTCTGGACTTTCGGAAGGCGTCTCAATTCATCTTGCATGGCTTATTGTTTCCGAACTCCGGCGCAGGTGCAAGACCGCGTGGAGGCGGGCGAATTACAACCTTGATTGTAATTAGGTGTTGAGCCGGGTCTCGAATAGCTTCTAGTGTCCCGGTTTATCGCGCCGTCGGCGCACGTCTAACGCAACCCGAATGGATGTCTTGCTATGCGTCTACCAGTCATTGTCAGCATGGGCGGCGTGAACGCCGCGGGCCGTACATCAGGGCATCAGGCCTATCGCAGAATGGTCATCGATGCCTTGGCCGAGGATGAAGCCATTAAAACGATTGTCGGTCTCGCGGTCATGATGGGGCTGGTGAAAGCCGACGGAGAGGCTGAGTTCGTAAATGCGGATAACGAAAAACTGAGCGCCGCCCAGGTTGCAAGTCGATACAAAGACGACGTCCTGGCGGGCACACTCGTTCGCCGGATTGAGCCCGAAAGATTCGATGTCGACGCGCTCTACTGGCAGTCCAGCGCTGCGCTCTCGCCGCTATCCGAAGAAGGAGATGACACGATCCGAGTGGTCGCTGACAAAACGGCGGTTCCGGATCCAGTGCCCGACACCTGGTCGGTCGTGCCCCATGATGAGGGCCGCGTCCAGATCACTATAAAGGGGGACCTCAACGTCTTCTTGTCGAACGTTCGCGAATTTCCCGTAAAGGCCGCGGGTCAATTACCTCGCGGCTTCGATATGGCGAGCCTCTACAATTCCCGCTTCCAGCCGCGTGGCTTGCAAATGGCCTTGTTCGGCGCCACCGACGCGCTTCGCTCGCTCGGCATCGAGTGGGACGACGTCCTTGCGCGCATCGAACCGGATGACGTTGGCGTCTATTCCAGCAGCGGGTTTGGGCAGATGGACAAGGAAGGCTATGGCGGCATGCATCAGGCCCGGATGATGGGACAACGCGTTACGGCCAAGTCACTCGTCATGGGGATCAACTCGATGCCGACCGATTTCATCAACGCGTACGTCCTGTCAAATGTCGGGATTGCCAGCAGCGCCGTCGCCGCCTGCGCGACCTTCCTTTCCAATCTGCGCCACGCCGTCGCTGATATTCAGGCGGGCAAGGTCCGGGTGGCCATGGTCGGTAATAGCGAAGCACCGGTTGTGCCAGAGATCATGGATGGTTTTGGCACAATGGGCGCGCTGGCCACCGACGACAATATGACCAAGATCTATGGAGATGGCGAGATTGACTATCGCCGTGCCAGTCGACCATTTGGGGAGAATTGCGGGTTCACGATTGGCGAAGCCAGTCAGTATTTTATCCTCATGGATGATGCCTTGGCGCTTGAACTAGGCGCGCCCTGTCTGGGGTCGATCACGGATGTGTTTGTCGATGCGGACGGCACCAAGAAGTCGATCACTGCGCCGGGCCCCGGCAACCATATCAGCATGGCCAAGGCGGTCGCAGCGGCGTGCGCCGTCGCCGGACGTGAGGCGGTTCAGAACCATAGTTTTGTCCTGGCGCACGGCTCAAGTACCCCGCAAAACCGGGTAACCGAGTCTCAGATCTTCGACCAGGTCGCCTCAGTCTTTGGCATAGAAGATTGGCCACTCATCGCGGTGAAAGCCTATCTCGGCCACACGATTGCTCCCGCCAGCGGAGACCAGTTGGCGACCGCCCTTGGTTGTTTCGAACATGGCATCCTGCCGGGGATCCCGACGCTGGACCGCGTGGCGGATGACGTTCACCAGGATCGCCTCGCGCTTGGGCCCGAGCACCAGAAACGAGACCCGAGTGAGCTTGAAGTTGCGATTCTGAATTCGAAGGGCTTTGGCGGCAATAATGCGTCCGCCGTCGTCCTGTCACCACGACGAACCGAGACCATGCTTGAGAAGCGGCATGGCAGTGATGCCTTTGCCAATTATACGAAACGCCGGGAAACCGCGCTGACACGCTCGCGGGATTATCTCGAACAGGCTGATCGCGGTGACTACCCACCGATCTATCGCTTTGGCGAACCGGTTATCTCCGACGCCGATGTCCTGATGACCGAGACGGCGATCATGCTGCACGGCGCGCGCAATCCGATCTCGCTGCCGACCGATAATCCCTATGCGGATATGACCTGACCGGGTCTTATTCGGCGGCTGGGCGAATGTCGGTGTCGGGCTCGGCCCACGCTTTGCCTTCGACGAAGGGCTCGCCGTTAGATGTATCGCGGCCGAGAAGCCGGTTGATCATCCGATCGCGCCAGCGGCCCATTTTCGCGGGTGCGGCGAGCCAGACCGGTGTCACGATCAGCGTCAGCATGGTCGAGAAGCCAAGTCCGAACACAACGGCTGTCGCAAGAGGCACCCACCATTCGGCGGTGATGCCGCCAAATGTGATGGCCCCCTTGATGAAGCTCACATTCATCATGAACACCATTGGCAACAGCCCGCAGATCGTCGTCAGAGTGGTCAAAAGGATCGGGCGAATGCGTTGCGCGGCCGCCGCAATCGCAGCTTCTTCGCTGGTGCGACCGTCGCGCTTGAGGCGTTGATACGTATCGATGAGCACGATGTTATTATTCACAACAATACCCGCTAACGCGACAATTCCCGTTCCGATCATGAGGGTCGAAATGTAAGGCAGGATCAGCTGAATGCCGATCAGCACGCCGGCAGTCGAGAGCACAACGGCCGAGAGCGTGAGCACCACATGGTAGAAATTGTTGAATTCCCACAGCAGGATAATGCCCATCAAGAACAGAGCCGACAGGGCTGCAATCTGGAAGAAGGCGGCGGCTTCTGCAGCATCTTCATCTGCCCCTTCAAACTGCACATCGACGGCAGGGTTGAGGTTGGCAGTTTCCAGCCAGTCCTTGATTTCGGCGACCTTGGCGGCGCCTTCGCCCTGTACGACGGCATTGGCGCGAACGAGGATGAGGCGCTTGCCGTCCCGGCGTTCAATCTTGGTGACTTTTTGCGCCGGCACGCGCGTTACGAATTGTGACAGTGGAACCTGGCCGCCCGGAGTTGCGATCCGAAGTCGGTCCAGCGCTTGAACGCTGCGATCGTCTTCGGGCAGGCGCACCCGAATATCGATTTCATCAAGGGCGTCGTCCGGGCGATACCGTCCAACCAGGATCCCGTTGGTGACCAATTGAACCGCGGCACCCACCTGGCTGACGTCAATTCCAAACTTACCGGCTTGCGCGCGATCGACCTCAAGCTGGTACTCGATGCCGGGCAGAGGGCGGCTGTCTTCCACTTCCCGCAAACCATCCATACTGGCGACGAAATCGCTGACTTGCGCGGCAACTTCCAGCAGGGCGGCCCCATCATTGGAGCGAATAGCGATCTGGACGTCCTTGCCCACGGGCGGGCCTTGTTCCAGTTTCTGAACTTCAGTGCGGACCCCCGGAACACCAACGAGCGCATCACGGATATTCTGCTCGGTGACGCGACCATCATAGCCGGTCTCGCGATCTTTCAGGTTGATCAGGATCCGACCCACCGTGTCTTGCGGGGGAGAGCCGACACCGTCAAAATTAAACGACCCAGAGCCTTCGCTCCCCGAGGTCGATGCCATGGATTCAATGCCGTCGAGCGGTAGGAGGCGATTCACGACGCGGTCTACGATCTCATATTCTTCGTCCGCAGACAGGTTCCCTTGCGCTTGCACGAACACATAAAGTTGCTCAGGCTCCACATCCAGGAAGAGCTCCGATTTGTGATCGGTGGATCCGAACCACATGAAAATCGCAACGATTACCGCCACTGCGCCGCCCGTTACCAGGAAGGGGCGCTTGATCAGTTCATTTGTGGCGCGGGCATAACGACCGAACCAGCCGGGCGCTTCAAGCGGATCGCCACCAACTCCGGACACTTCAACCAGACCGTCATTGGTTTCCTTGGTCCCGCGGCCGCCCAGAACCGAGCCCAGCACGGGCAAGAAGATCAGCGCCATGACCAGCGATGCGACCAGAACAAAGATCAGCGTGATGGGCAGGTAAGACATGAACTTGCCGACCAGGCTGTCCCAGAAAAGGAAGGGGAAGAACGCGGCGAGGGTTGTCGCTGACGAGGCAACAATCGGCCAGAACATACGTTTGGCCGCCATGGCATAGGCTTGCTTGCGGTCCAATCCTTCCGCCATTTTTCGGTCGGCATATTCGACCACGACAATCGCGCCATCGACGAGGATTCCGACCGCGATGACCATACCGAACATCACCATCATATTGATCGTGTACCCGAACATTCCGAGCATCAGGAACGCCATTACAAAAGAGCCCGGGATCGCCAGCCCAACCATCGCAGCGGATCTGAGACCAAGCGCGGCGACGACAATAATCATCACCAGAACGACGGCCACACCGATGGAGGATTGAAGCTGTCCCAGTTGGCTGTCGATCATTTCGGACATGTCCGACGTCAGCGTGACGTTGACGGTATCCGGCCAGCGCGATTGTTGCGCGGCGACCACGGTCTGAACTTCAGCGACGGTGTCGAGAATGTTTGCGCCGGTTCGTTTTACGATTTGAATTGAGACGGCAGGCTGGCCGTTGAATTTGGCGTACTGTTCGCGATCCTTGAACGTGCGGCGCACGGTCGAGACATCGGCCAGCGTGATAGAGGAATCGCCTTGAGATTTCACCGGCAAGTCAAAGGCATCCTGCGCTGTCTTGATCAATCCGGGCACTTTGACCGGAAAGCGGCCTTCGCCCATATCAATCCGCCCGGCAGGCACCAGACGGTTATTGTTGGCAACGGCGGCGAAGATTTCCTGATAGGACAGATTGTAGGCTTCAAGTTTCGCCGGATCGACGACGATTTCGAGTACCTCTTCACGGTCGCCTTGCAAGCGGGCTTCGAGAACCCCTTCAAGGCCTTCCAGCTCTTCCTGCAATTCCTGGCCGATCTTGTAGAGACCGCGTTCGGGCGCGTCACCGTAGAGGTTGATGTTCAGGATCGGAAACAGAGATGCATTGATCTCTGTAATGATTGGCTCACGGGCCTCTTCGGGGAATTCGCGCTGGGCGAGATCGACTTTTTCCTGGACGTCCAGAACCGCCTGATCCTGATCGAAAGAGACATCGAATTCGATAATGATCTGGCCCGCACCTTCGAGCGCAAAAGAGTCGATCTGCTTGACCCCTTCAATGCTCTTCAGCTCCGTCTCTACGGGGCGGACAAGCAGTCGTTCCGCGTCCTCTGGCGACACGCCTTCCAGCGGGATGGTCACGCCGACAAATGGGATCGGAACATCGGGGTCGGCTTCTTTGGGCAGACCGATATAGGTGAAGGTCCCGGCAATCAGTGCCACCAGCAGGATGGCGAGGACCATCCTTGCGCGATCAATTGCACCATCGATCAGAGCGTTCATCGTCTATCGCTCCTGAACCAGTTGCGGTTCGACCTTTACGCCTTCACGCAGAAAGTCCTGTCCGGCGGTCAGCAAGTTTGCCCCTTCCGGAATACCAGTGACCCAGATCCCGTCCTGGGCATCATCGACCACCGAGACTTCGGTGAATTGCACTGTGTCAGTGTCATCCACGTAGCGAACACCAACCCGTCCGTCATCGTGAAGTACCAGGGATGCAGGGGTCATCAAAACCGCTGGCGCGACACCTAGGCCTACCTGCACGGACGCGGTCAATCCCGCAGCGATTGCATTGTCCGGGTTCGGGATTTCAATCTCGACCCGAAATGTTCGCGTTTGAGCATTCGCGGTCCGCGCAATGTATCGGACATTTCCCGTGGCTTTCGCGCCAGTCGCGAATTCAACATTGACCGGCGTCTCTGGATCAATAGCTGTGAGCTGGTTTTCGGTTGCATCCACGGCGACGATGATCGGATCAAGATCGACCAATCGGCCGCAGGCTCCGCCGACAGACAGGAAGTCGCCGCGTTCTGCGAGGCGCGTTTCGAACACGCCATTGAACGGGGCTGTGATCCGGGTCTTGTTCAGCTCGATCTTTGCGGCTGCAAGTCCTGCTTCGGCGCGATCGAGCGCTGCTTTCGCAGCGGCTGCATTGTTGGACGTGGTCCAGCCTTTCTCCTGAAGCTGCTGAGCAGCGTCAAAATCCAGCCGAGCAGACGCGACACTTGCCTCGGCTTCCGCGATCCTCGCGGCGCGGCTCTCAACATCCAGTCCGCAGAGGACTGTGCCGCGCGAGACGACCTGGCCTTCCGCGACGCGGGCGTCTATGACGGTGCCCATCGTTTCAGAGCGAACTGTTACTTCCCGGTCTGGCTCGGTGCTGCCTTTCAGCGTTGCGAAAACCGTGTGCGGCTTCAGACGTGCTGGCGACACGATCACCTGCGGTACGGCGCGCTCAGTGGAAATTACGGGTGTGCCGTCGACTGGCGCGCTCTCCTCTGCGGGAGCGCGAAACAGCGCGCTGGCGACGAAATAGATTAAAAGCGCCAGCAGAATGAACCCTGCTATACGGACGGAATTGGGCATGGATGGCATCGGGAGGAAGCTCTTTTTCTTTTGCGCGGGCGCAATCGGCTTTGGTTGATCGGCGTTAACCGTAATAGCGACCAGAGATTTCCATCCAGAAAAGACGGGCCGGGATTTTGATTGAACATATAAACATATAGTTCATTTTTCAGAGAATTTGAGCCCCTGAATTGTCGCGTGACAATATTGGGCAGAATTGATGCCCGATTCTCAATTCGGTTGGCGCGCTGCGGGTGGCTGACTAACCCTCAATTCCAAGTGCTTCATAGGCGAACGCACGGACGCTTTTATAGTCGGCTTTGCCATTCGGTGCGCGCTTCAAGTCCGCGGTTACGAGGACGCGCTTCGGGGCTTTATAGGCGGCGAGCCGGGTTCGGACGAAGGCTCTGAGTTCGTCCTCAGAGACGCTGGCACTGTCCGTGAGTTCAACCACGCCGGTGACCGCTTGTCCCCATTTGTCATCGGGGATGCCGACCACGAGGGCATCGCGGACAGCTTCATGCTCCTTGAGCGCTTCTTCGACTTCTTCCGGATAAATCTTCTCGCCCGCCGAATTGATACAGTTTGAACCGCGCCCAAGCAGCGTCATCGTTCCATCTTCAGCCACAAGGCACCAGTCGCCGGGGATCGCGTAGCGGACGCCATTGATTGTCTTGAAGGTTTCTGCGGATTTCTTTTCATCCTTGTAGTAGCCGAGCGGGACAGCGCCGCCGCGCGCGATCAAGCCAGGTTTGTCGGACCCGGGTTCGACTTCGACGCCGTTCTCGTCAAACACTTTGCAATGCTCCCCGATCTCGAACTTAGCAGTTTCGATGATGCCCTCAGCCGTGGTGACAGACATGCCGAAGCCGACCGCTTCGGACGCTCCAAAACTGTCCATGAGGGCAACTTGCGGCAGGTGTTCGATCAGGCCCTGTTTCACCTCGTGGCTCCACATCACGCCTGACGAGGTGATGCTCGCAACACTGGATAAGTTGTATTTGCCTGGGGCCGCGTTCAGAACAGCAAGCATCGGTTTTGCGAATGCGTCACCGACGATCGCCATAGCGGTGACACCATGGCGCTCGACAGTTTGCCAAAGCTCGTCAGGAATAAACTTCTTCTTGTTCTCCAGGGTGACGATTGCGCCCCCCATCAAAAACGCGCCGAGCGCTGTAAACAGGCCGGTGCCGTGCATGAGTGGGCAGGCCGGAAGCTGGCGACCATGCTAGCCAACCTCCTGAACGAAAGCGCGGTGCTCTTCCCAGGTTTCCGGCGCGGCGCCATAGATGCGCTTCAGGCCATCCAGATTTGCTTCGCGCCAGATCCCATGAGACCACATCACGCCTTTGGGCATGCCTGTCGTGCCGCCGGTATAGAGGAACATCTGATCATCCGGTGAGCGGTCAATCTCGAGTGGACTGCCGTCTCCACTCTTGGCGAGGTCTTCATACGCTGTCGCAAACTCAGGAGCATTGCCGGTGCCGCCAACTTCGACCCAGATCTTGACCTTGGGCAGTCGCTCCCGGACGCGCTCTACGTTGCCGCGAAACTCGACATCGTAAAGGACGACGGTGCTGTCGGAATTGTCGATAATGTAGGACAGCTCATCGTCGAGGTAGCGGTAATTGACATTGACGTGCGTGAGCCTCGCTTTGAACGCCGCCGCGAGACCTTCGACATATTCAGGCT
>JANSXJ010000277.1 GCA_024743015.1 Hyphomonas sp.
AGACAACGCTTACGGTTTGGGGCGACACGCTTCGCGTGCAGTCCTATGCAGCCTATGCGGAAGCCAATCCGGATGTGTCGCTCGACATCGTAACGGTGGCGCCCGAAGAAACCGTGACGAGGCTGCAGCTTGCACTGCGCACGGGTACCGGCATCCCCGATCTGATTTTCATATCCGATGCGCCCAATTCGGCGATGTTGGCATCGCGGCAGTCGGACTATTTGATGCGGCTCGAGGGCCGCATAGATCAGGCCATCCTCGACGACTTCTATCCCAACGCAAACGCGCCGTGCATCGTCAATGAGGAACTGGTCTGTCTGCGCAACGATCTCGCGCACAATCATATCTGGTACGACAGTGTGAAGATGGGTGAACTCGGACTGTCCCTGCCGGAAACCTGGGAGGAGTTCGAGGCGCTGAGCAAAACTCTTGCTGAGGCGGATGCGAACTACTTCGTTGGTTCGGCGGTCGATCCCTACGGCCTATACGGCATGCTGATGGCGGCCGGCTGCGACATGGCAACGCCTGTCGCCGGGCAGGAGGACACCATCCTGGTCAACATGCAGGCGGACGCCTGCATGCGCGCGATCACCATGATCGATCGCATGAACGCCAATGGCACGCTGATCGACAGCGGCCCTTTCGATCCCGGTTTCGTCGAGCGCGCCGGCGAAGGAGGGCTTGTTGCCTATGTAGGGCCGACATGGTTTGGAGAGTTCATCCTGCGTGGCACCTATCAGATCCCCGAAGGCCGTATTGCAACAGCGCTGCCGCCGCGCTGGGCCGAAGAGGACGAACCCGTGACCTGGAGTTTCGGTGGCGGCGCTTTTGGCGTCTGGAAGGACACCGAACAGCCCGACGCCGCGCTCGAAATGCTCGTCTGGCTGACCACGTCGGAGGCCAACCAGCGCGACGCGGTGACGTTCCCGCCCTATGCTCCTGTCACGCAGCTCTGGGGTGAGAGGCTGACAAACGACGCCTATTACGTAGGAGACATCTTTGCGGCGATGGAAGAAGCCGCGCTGTTTGCCGACCCCAACTATGGCGCGCGGCGTTTCGACATGCCTTCGGTCATCGGCAAGATCGTATCGCCCGTCACCGCATCGGGCGGAACGCTGGAATCGGTCATTCCAGATCTCGAAGCAGAGATTCGTAACACCGCGACCGTCTTCGGTTATCGTGTGGTGTCGGAATAATACCGCACGCCGATCCGGTGGCCGAAAAAAAGGCCACCGGCACGGCTCAGGTCAATCATCGTGATGTCCCAGACCAATCCACGGCCGCCCAGGAGTGCCGACCGTGCCGCACGGGCGGCGCGAAAGCGTCGGCGCAACGTACTGGTATGCTATCTTTTTCTGGCGCCGTACCTGGTCTTGCTCCTGCTCTTTGGCATCCTGCCGATCAGTTATGCGTTCGGGTTGAGCTTCTTTGACACATTCACCGGCGCGTTCGCCGGTCTTGAAAACTATGTAAGTGCGATTTCCGACTTCAGGCTCGGCCGCAGCTTCGCCAATGTCGGGACCTATGTCGTGCTGTGGGTCAGTTTGATGCTGGTCGGTGTCGCCGCGCTGGCCTTGATCGTCGATGCCATGCCACAACGCGCGGGCGTTGCCGCCCGCACGGTGTTTTTTCTGCCAGGCGCGGTTACATCAGCGGCGATCGTTGTCCTCTGGCTGTTCCTGCTCGATCCGGCCGTCAGCCCGTTCGGTCCCGTATTCGCGCTCATGGGTGCAGAGAATCGGTTCCACGTCTTTGAAACGATTGGCTTTGCCGGGGTTTTCACGTTGATGGCATTCTTTGCCTACGCGGGCGGCTGGATCGTCGTCATGCACGGCGCTCTGATTAGCTTGCCGGGCGACGTTCTTGACGCTGGTCGCGTTGATGGATGCCGCCCCACTGGCCTGGCGTTGTTCGTCAAGCTGCCGATGATCTGGCGCACGATGACGCTGATGGCGGTTCTGTCGCTCGCCAACGGTTTACAGCTCTTTGTCGAGCCCCAGCTTCTTGGCCTGGCTGGCCCGCAGCTCGCACGTAATGATTGGGCGCCGAACCAGCTCGCTTATCAATATGCCTTCCTGATGGGCGACTTCGGTGTTTCGGCCGCGCTGTCGACCATGATTCTGGCGGTGTCGCTGGCGATCGCGCTTTGGATCGTTCTGGCAACCCGGTTTTACAGGACGTCGTGATGGCCAGCCGCCGACCACCGGTTCGAATTCCCTCACTGACCGGCTTCATGGCCATGGGCTTGCTGCTCGTTGCCTTGTGCTTCTTCGGCCTGCCCATGGTTTGGCTGATGTTGGCCACGAGCCATACCGATGCCGGCCTTTTCACCGCGCCGCCGCTGTCGTGGGGCAGTTTCGCCAATATGGGCGCGGCCTGGGAGAACCTATCGACCTACGAAAGCGCCTATTTGGTTCGCTGGGCAACGAACTCGCTCATCTATTCAATTGGTGGTGTGTCGCTATCGCTGATCGCAGCGCTACCGGCTGGTTTCATCCTGGCAACCCAGGTTTTTCCCGGGCGCCGGCTTATCCTGATCCTCACGCTGATCGCGATGATCACGCCAAATGCGGCTCTGGTTTTGCCGATCTATTTGCAGATGTCGTTTTTGGGCCTCGACAATACGCGCACCGCCATGGTGCTTGCCACGGGGTTCTTTCCCTTTGGTGTCTATTTGGCCTTCATCTATTTCGCGACCGCATTACCCAGGGAAATTCTCAATGCCGCGCGCGTTGACGGCGCAGGACCCTGGCGCGTTTTTGCCTCGGTCGCACTGCCTCTGGCGCGGCCGGCCATCGCCTTGATTGCGTTTTTCAGCTTTCTGGCCAATTGGTCGAACTACTTTCTGGCGCTTGTGCTCCTGTCAGACGATCGCCTGCACAATCTCCCGCTGGGACTGACCGCTCTTATCAGCGGGGCCCGCGCACTCAGCTTCTCGGCTGCAACGGGCATACCCATCCGGAGGCCGGAAGCGATCATGGCGGCGCTTATCATCATCGTGCCGGTGCTGCTGATTTTCCTGTTTTCGCAACGCTACATTCGTGCCGGGCTTCTGGCCGGTGGCGAAAAGGGATGACCGCTCGTGGCGGCATTGCAGACATGCCGACTTGACGGTTCCACGAACTTTGCGGCCGTCAAATTGCGGTCACTCGAGGTCCCAGCAATCTGAACGCCGCATTTCAACAGCAACAGGAGTTGCCCTCCTGAACGGGCGGACAGGCCACGGTCCCATAGGAGCAATAGACGCAACAGTCGCCTTGTTTGGGCCTCAGCAGCGCTCCGCACGCCTTGCAGTCATAGAACCACTGGCACGCGTTGGTCGGCATGATTTCCGTTTCTGAATGATTGCATTCAGGGCACGTGATGATTGACTTGAGCTCTGTCACGCTGCGCGACCTTTCCAGAGACCATACCCGGCGATCGCAAGGAAGATCGCCAGCACTGGCAGCAGCACGGCGTCGTTGTAGACGTAGGCCAGCAGGCCACCCAACCCTACAGCAGGCAGGGCAATCGCAAGGAACGGCGTAAAGCAGCAAACTGCCGCAATTGCTGCGCCAATCACACCAGTGGCAACGAGTTTGTTTTTCATTGCGCCATCGTACATCCTGTAGCTGCTACAGGATCAAGGGCAGACACATGAAAAGCATAGGACGTGCATCCAAAGAGAGCGGCGTCGGTATTGAGACCATCCGCTATTATGAGCGTGAGGGGATTGTTCCGCCGCCTTCGCGAACGGCAAACGGTCGGCGGCAATTTTCGGATCAAGACATTTCGCAACTGAAGTTCGTCAGACAGTTCCGGTCACTCGGATTCCCAATTGCCGACATTCAGAATCTGCAAAGGCTTGCGTTTTCGGCCAACAACAGTTGCGACAAGGCAGCGTTGATCGGTCGGCGGAACCTTGATGTGGTTCGCAAGAAGATTGCCGATCTCGAACAGATCGAGCGGGCGCTTGAACTGCTTGTTCGGCAGTGTGAAGCATATCCCGAGCAATGCCCAATGCTTCGCGATCTGCAACAAGCGTGATGATCGGTATCAGTGCCGTTCGCTGTCATCGAAGGCCACGATGCAAACGTCTCTTGCGGCTTCAGGCCGTCAATGATGCTCGACCAGTTGTGATGGCAAAGCCAACATCGCTGACGGTGGCAGTCGTGTTCTTCGTGGCGCTTCGGTTCACCCAAAAAGCAATGGTGTCCGCGCCTGCGAATTTACCTTCAGGCACGACCGACAAACCGATCGGAAATCGCCGTTGCCTCCGGTGCCGCGCCAATCGGGCGATCCCGTTTGGTGGTTGAGACAGTTGCCCTCATCGCGACAGATACTTGATGAAGGCGGCGATGCCGAGGATGAGAAAGACGATCACCAAGAGGCCGATCAATCCCATGCCGCCCATACCCCATGCACTATCCATCATTCCGTTGCCCATCACTTTTCTTTCTCCTTTGTTTGCGGCGGGCTGAGCCCTTCATGACACCGTCATCTGGCCCATCATGCCGCGGTCTTCGTGCTCAAGGATGTGGCAGTGGAACATGAAGGGGTAGTCGGCGGATGCGGGCCGATTGAACCGCGCAAGCAGTTCGGTCTCTCCGGTCACAAGCACGGTGTCCTTCCACCCACGATGTTCGGGGCGTGGCGTCCGGCCATCCTCGCGCACCACCTGAAACATCGCGCCATGGATGTGGAATGGATGGGCCAGCATCGGGCTTTCGACGATCCAGCGTTCGGTGGTGTCCAAACTGACCTCGAAATCGATCCGGTCCATGGCGAAAGGCTGCCCGTTGATACCGAAGGCACCCATCCTGCCCATCATCGGTCCGCTGAAGTCGCGGCCGTCCATCATACCACCGCCCATGCGCCCCGGTCCCATCATGCCGCCTGGACCCATGCCCATATCGAGCGAGACCCGGCGCGTGCGCGTGTCGGTGCCCTCAAGATCGGGCATTATGCCGTCCAGTGCATCTGGAATGGTCTCGATGCGGACCGGCAGGCTTTCGTCGACGGTAAAGTCGAGCACGGTGAACGACCGATCGATGACGCGGTTGATGACCCCGCGCATGCGGCCCATCATCCCCATCGGTCCCTGATTGGGATCGCCATCG
>JANSXJ010000583.1 GCA_024743015.1 Hyphomonas sp.
AGGGTAAAGAAACGTTTCAAATCAATGGCCCTGGTTTCCCCTGTGACCATAGGAGAGAGGCTATAACTTACGGTTGATTTATCCGTGAAATTTTACTGATTCTTGCTTGCCGATCAGAAACGATGATCTCTCGGTCGGGCTTGACGCTGCGCCGCAGGATAGCTAATGGCCGCGGCATGAAAACCAGACTGCATCACCATCATCAACAGACCTGACGCGTCCGACGAGGCGCGAACGATCTCGGTGCGCCTCACGTTTTCAAAAAATTTCTTCTCCAGGAACGTGAATTCAAAGCGTCCACCGAACCGACCTCTTGCCGGGTCATACGAGGGTAGGACATCCGACTTTGACTTGGTCAATGCGGGTTCGATCCCAGCCCCGGCATCGAAAGCTTCACACCTGCGGCGGCTTCGTCTAGACGGACCGCGACCGATACAAAGGCATCCCCATGGGCAAGACCAAACAGCCGAAACCGATTGATCTGGCACGCAAACCGCGCGGCTTTCCGGACAAACGCGAAAACCTGATCCATGCTGAACAAGCCATGATCGAGAAGATCACCGGCGTTTACCGGCGCTGGGGATTTGAAGGGCTCGAGACCGGAGCGTTCGAATTCGCTGATGCCCTCGGCAAGTTCCTGCCCGATGATGATCGTCCGAATGCCGGCGTGTTCGCGCTGCAGGATGATGATGAGCAGTGGATGAGCTTGCGCTACGACCTGACGGCACCGCTCGCCCGGTTCGCTGCGGAAAACTGGCAGACCCTGCCAAAGCCGTTCCGACGCTACGCGGCAGGTCCGGTCTGGAGAAATGAGAAGCCTGGGCCTGGGCGGTTTCGAGAATTTCTCCAATGTGACGCGGACACTGTTGGAGCCGCCGGAGCCCATGCGGACGCTGAAATGATCGCAATGGCGGCCGAGGCGATGCGCGCAGCTGGTGCAATTGACGGCGAGTTCACCATCCGCGTGAACACGCGCCGCTTGCTGAACGCGGTGCTCGAAAATGTCGGCGCCAATGACGAGAGCGCGCGCCTGACCATCCTGCGGGCGCTGGATAAGTTGGACAAGTTTGGCACCAGCGGCGTCGCAGACCTGCTCGGCGCGGGGCGAATGGACGAAAGCGGAGACTTTACCAAAGGGGCCGGGCTCGACGCCGCGGCGGTCAAGCAAGTGCTGGCATTTGCGGAGGCAGCGCGGGTGACGCGCAGCGAAACGCTTGAGGCCCTCGGGCAGGCTGTCGGGACCAGCGAAGAAGCGACCGCTGGTCTCGCTGAACTGGATGCGATCGCCCGCGGCCTTGAGGCGCTCGGCGCGCCGGAGACCGATGTCACGATTGATCCATCCGTTGTGCGCGGCTTGGAATATTATACCGGTCCGGTCTTCGAAGCCGAGTTGCTCAAAGACACGGTCGATGAAGACGGCAACACTGTACGGATCGGCTCAGTCGGCGGCGGCGGACGATATGATGACCTTGTCGCTCGCTTCACAGGCGAGAAAATTCCCGCGACAGGATTCTCGGTTGGCGTGAGTCGCCTCGCAGCAGCTTTCTCCATCAGCGGCGCGATC
>JANSXJ010000156.1 GCA_024743015.1 Hyphomonas sp.
ATCAGCCAGCGGCGGACCCAACGTGCGGCAACAGGAGAGATTGCGTGAGGCATAATGCGCTCTATTTGAAGTTCTGATCACGAACAGCAACCGGCCACACGGTCGCAGGAACAAGGAAATAGCAGTTCATGCCGAGGTCTCGACGACGACTGATTGCCAGCATTCTTGTCATGCTGTTCCTGGGATTCTGGATTTGGGGTGCAGCCACGATCGGCACTCAGCTCGCAAACGGTCCGAAATGGGCCAGCCTGATCTTCTTCGTAGTCGCCGGGATTGGCTGGGCAGTGCCGCTGAAGCCGGTCTTCACCTGGATGAATTCGGGACCTGAGGAAGACTGAAACCGCTACGAGAGGTCCCGGGTCAAACCCGGGACAGTCAGAGTTTACGCGTTTGCTTTTGCGCGGTCGCGGTTTCGCTGATTCTTGCCGGGGCGCTTGCGGGATCTTTGCTTCGACTTTGAGACGCCTTCCGGACGGTTGCGCCGGGACCCGGACTGCGGCGCTTTACCCGAACGCCGCGATGGGCCTTTCGGTTTGCGCACGCGGACGGACGCATCAGGTGTCGGTAGCACGAAGTCTTCGCACCCTTCCGGGGTCGGCAGAACCTCAACCGCAATCCGGGTGATCTTCTCGACTTCGCGCAGGTAGTAGAGTTCATCCTCTGCAACCAGTGAGATCGACACCCCTTCGCGACCGGCGCGAGCCGTCCGGCCGATCCGGTGCACATATTGTTCGGCAACGTTTGGCATCTCGAAATTGATGACATGGCTGATGCCGTCAATATCGATACCGCGCGCTGCAATGTCCGTTGCAATCAGGACCCGGCATTCCCCGTTCTTGAACGCGTTGAGCGCTTTCAGGCGTTGCGGTTGGGACTTGTTGCCATGAATGGCGAGCGCCTTGTGACCTTTCGCCATCAGTTTGCGAACGACCTTGTCAGCGCCATGCTTCGTGCGGGTAAAAACAAGTGCGCGGTCGATGTCGGGATCTTCCAGCAATTTTCCGAGCACGGGCAGCTTGTGATTGTTCGGCACATGCAGAACGCCTTGCGTGACGCGCTCCGCTGTTGTGCTTTCCGGCGCGACCGAGACGCGCACCGGATCATCGAGATACTTGCCTGCGAGGTCTTCGATCAGTTTCGGCATCGTTGCCGAAAACAAGAGTGTCTGACGATCTTCCGGCACTTCTGCGATGATTTTCTTTAAGTCGTGAATGAAGCCCATATCGAGCATCTGGTCTGCTTCATCGAGGATCAGAACTTCGACATCGCGCAAGCGAACGGCGTCCTGATTCATCAGGTCGAGCAGGCGTCCAGGGGTTGCGACGAGGACATGGCAGCCTTTCTGCAAATCACGGATCTGGCGATTGATCTTTACGCCGCCAAATACGGTTTGCGTCACGCAGTCCATGTATCGGGAATAGGTCCGGAAACTGTCTGCGATCTGTCCTGCCAGCTCCCGCGTCGGTGCAAGAACCAGCACGCGGGTGTGCTTGGGTTTACGATTCTCCGGCTCGTCGAGCAGGAAATCCAGGGTTGGGAGCGCGAAGGCAGCCGTCTTGCCGGTGCCGGTCTGCGCGATGCCGAGCATGTCTCGGCCCTCCAAAAGGTGTGGAATGGCCTGCGCCTGGATCGGCGTCGGCGTGTCATACCCTTCAGCTGTAACAGCTTTGAGGACCTGCTTGTGCAGGTCCATGTCTGTGAATGTTGTCACGAATAATCTTTCATTGTGCGAGCGCGCGCCAGCTTACCGGCTCCAAACGCGCTCTCCCCATATAAAGGAGTGGTCGGGAACGGCCTGCGCGAATGAGGGCGTTTAGGAAACTGTGCGTCTGAAGAAACCGGCTCTCGCTTGCGTCAAGGCAAACGGCGATTCACGCTGCCAGTCCCATGCGCGTGTTCCGCGCTGCGACAATCGCCACATGCATCTGCTTGTCTTAAAGGTCAATGAACGCGGCGCAGTCATCTGCTGCTAGTCTTCGTCCTGGATCTTCTTGGCTTCCTTGCGCAAGCGCGCGAACATTTCCGAGACATCCTCGTCTTCTGCCTCGCTCGGATCGGAATCTTCGCCGCCGAGTTCTTCCAGCGTGAGTTCGTCTTCTTCATCGATGACGAGTTCAGCTTCGATGGGTTCATCCGGTTGAGATTCCTCCACAGACGGTTCTTCCTCGCTCGGAACGGGTGCCTCAGTCTCGACGTCGCGCTCGAACAGTTCGGAGTCGGCGCTGCCAAACCGCCCGATGACGGTCTCAGCACAGATCAGGGTCTGACCGACACGCGGCAGCACTTGCACGCTTCCAGGCACGTAGAGATCGCACCAGCCGCCCAGGCGTAGCGTGCCGATGTTTCGGCCCAAGCGTACCGCATCGCCGGACTCATTGGCAATTTCCAGACGCGGCCCCAGCCCCCCTGTGGCAAACCGCATACCGACGGCGCGCGCTCCACTTTCCAGCGACACGTAGGCAACCGCCAAACCTGGCCGGTCGGGCTTCATCGCCGCAAAAGCCGCCGGATCGCCGGTTTCCAGAATGACATGATCAATCGCCCCATCCATCGGCGCGTGGATGCCATTGGTCTTGGTCGGGCCGACTGAGATGCGGACACGGGTCCACTCGCCACCGCTGAGGCGAAGCTCATCGGGCGGCGTCGCTCCGCCAACCGAGACCACCAGGCCGTCTACAGGTGCCGCAATCAGGGCCTCCCCCTCAGGCGGCGTTCGCTCCGCGGTACGGGTCGCAAACAGAATGACGATGGCCGCGAGGAACCCGATCCAGAACAGCGGACCCCAGACAATCCCCATCAGGATTCCAACCAGCCAAGCGGCGAGCGCTCCAACGTAGCCTTCCAGATCGAAACCGGCCCGTAACCACGGGAAGCTTTTGCGGCTGAAGTCTTCGTCTGACATTGGCGATGTGCCTCCTATTCGGCTGCTGCGACGGTGAGGGCGTCGCGCTTGGCTTGTCGCGCCCACATATCGGCATATTCGCCGTCCGCTGCCAAGAGCGCGTCATGCGTTCCGCGCTCGATGACCTGTCCTGCTTTCAGAACAACGATCTCATCAGCGTTCTGCACGGTCGACAGGCGGTGCGCGACCATCAGTGTTGTTCGGCCCTTCGAGGCCTCATCGAGCGCATCCTGTACCGCCGCTTCAGTTGCGCTATCCAGCGCCGAGGTGGCTTCATCCAGCACCAGGATGGCAGGATCTGCCAGGATCACCCGGGCAATACCAACCCGCTGCTTTTCACCGCCCGAAAGCTTCAGGCCGCGCTCGCCGACACGGGTCTCCCATCCTTCCGGCAAACTTTCAATGAAATCGAGCAATTGAGCCCGGCGCGCCGCGTCGCGCAGCTCGTCCATGCTGGCATCCGGTTTGGCGTAGCCGAGATTGGATTTGATCGTCTCGTTGAACAGCACGACGTCCTGCGGCACCAGGCCGAGCGATTGGCGCAGGCTCTCCTGCGTGACGTCTCGAACGTCCTTGCCGTCAATCAACACGCGGCCACCCAGCACATCGTAAAAGCGGAAAAGCAGTTTCAGCAATGTCGACTTCCCGGCGCCGGACGTGCCGACAAAAGCGATCTTCTTACCGGCCTTGAGATCGAAGCTGACATCCTTCACGCCAACCGCCCGCGCATCGTGCGTAAAGCTCACACTTTCAAACACGACGTCGCCTCTGACGTCCTTGAGGACTTTTGCATCCTGCTTGTCCGCCACTTCCGGCTTCATGCCGAGCAGGCCATAAAGCTTCTCAAGGTCAACGGCGCCCTGCTTAATCTCACGCCAGGCCCATCCGAGAATGTTTAGCGGCGCGTAGAGCGAGAAGAACATGGTCATCACGCCGGTCAGGTCACCGACCAGCATCCTGCCCTGCGACACATTCCAGGCAGAGATCAGCAACGCCGCCAACAGGCCGGCATTCATCACGAAAGCCTGCGCTCCGTTCAGCACGTACATTGATCTGATGGCATCGACATAGTGCACGTTGTAATTTCGCATGGCATCGTTGAACCGACCGGTTTCCCGGGTTTCGGCGGCGAATGATTTCACAGTCTCAAAATTGTTCAGAATGTCGACGGCAACGCCGCGAAAGCGGGTATCGGCTTCATTCATGCGCCGCCGTTGCCGCACGCGCCATTCGGTAATCACTATTGTCGACCAGGCGTACAGAATGATTGTCACCACGGCGACAAGCGCGAGCCAGGGATCATAGGCGAAGGCCAGCGCGATGGATGCCAGGACCAGGCGCACCATGGTCGGACCAATATTGAATGCCAGGAACCGGATGAGATAATCGATGGCGCTCGCGCCGCGTTCGATCACGCGATTGAGCGCTCCGGCACGCCGGGTCTGATGGAACCCGAGCGACAGGCTTTGCGCGTGACCAAAGGCATCGACACAGGCGAGGCGCTGGGCATCCTGACTGACCGGCGAAAACAACCAGTCCCGCAATTGCGGTAACCCGGCGCCGAGAAAGCGAACACCAAGCGCAATTGAAAGCCACATAAGCGCGGGGCCAAAACCGGCAATAATGCCCGCATCATTGGCCACAAGCTTGTTGATCGCATAGCCGAGCAGAAGCGGGAACGCGACTTCAAGCACCGCCGCCGCCAGAGTCAGTAGAATAGCGAGCACCATTATCGGGCGCCATTTGCTCAGCTCAGGCCGGGCCAAAAGCTTTAGAATTCGTCCAATGGAAATGCCAATGCCGCCATCGGCGCTTTCAATTTTGTCGGGATCGGATGTTTGAGCGTGCGCAGTCATAGCCCGCCATATGGGGCACGCGCGCCGTCATGAACAGGTCTCAGCAGAAAAAGAAAAGCCGCCCGAAGGCGGCTGATCTGAATTTCTAAAAGCGTCCGCTGATCGTGACACGCGCATTCAATGGCGCGCCTACACTTGCCTGGTGGGTGCTGTGCGAGTTCGGGAAATACAGCTCGTCAGCCAGATTCTCGATATTCAGCTGAACCCGCAAATCGTCCGAGATGTCATAATAGGCTGCCGCATCAAAGCGTGTGTAGCTTGGCAGAACCGCGCTATTGCTATTGTTGATGAAGCTCTCGTCCTGATAGGTCACACCAAGCCCGAGTCCAAACCGATCCGTGACCTGGTAGCTGTTCCAGAGCGAGAACATGTTTTCCGGCAATTCGCGCGGGCGCAGACCTGTTGGCCCGGAACGATCGACCTGTTCGCCATCGAGATAACTGTATCCGCCCGAAATGTACCATCTCTCGCTGAGCTGGCCCTGCAGCTGGAGTTCGAAGCCGGTAATTTCAGTATCGATCACATCGAGTGTGGAGGCATCATTGTCCGCCACCTGAGGCGAGCTTTGCTCGATTTCAAACACCGCCGCCGTGAAGCTGATCCCGGGCTGGAAATCCCATTTAACGCCGGCCTCGAGATTGGTGAACGTATTCGGATCGAGGGCGTTATTGTCTCCATTGATATTGGCGAACTGCTCGCCAGACCGCGGCAGGAAGGATTCCGAATAGCTGCCATAGATCGAAATGTTCTCGATCGGCTTGTAGACGAGCCCGAAACGCGGAGAGATCTCCTCGTCGGTTCGGCTGCGATTACGATCCGCGGGCGCGACTGACGGATCGAGATTGTCGACGGAAATGTCGAACCGGTCGAACCGGGCACCGATAATGATATCGAGTTGGTCGGAGATTTCGATTTCGTCCTGAATATAGGCCGAAATCACTTCAACCGTCGCCGCCGTGTCATCGTTCAAGTCGGAGAAGGCCAGCGTCGTGGCGTTGCCGCTGGCATTGGTCCCGGTCCCGCCGCTAAAGCTCAGCGGGCGCATGACGTTGAAAAACTCCACATCATCATTCGACCCGCTCCAGACCGGATTGAAGCGATCATTGTCATTGCTGGTATCGATATATTCCACGCCTGAGACAATGGTGTGTCCGAACCGGCCCGTCTCGAACTCACCAATCAGATCACCAGACAGGATGAGGTTCTGGCGCTGCGTCGTATCAACATAACCATCAATGCCGACAATATTGGTCACAGGGTCAAAGCTGGCCGCGTAGAAATTGTTATAGAGCTTGTCATAGTCGCCGTAGAAGACGCTGACACGACCCTTCAGCGTGTCGGCAAACTGGTGCTGGACAAGTGCGCGCACAAGGTGCGCCTCCAGCTCCGTCGTGTTGAGCTCCGGGTCCCCGAACACAATGTCTTCGAAAGCTTCGACCGGCTCGCCATTGGCGCCCGTCGGGATGCCGCGATCGATAAAGCGCTCATGGTCAACATACTCGTACGATACGTCCAGCGTCGTCGCAGGGCTAAGTTCAAATCGAGCCGTGGGATTGATACCAATCCGCTCGCCATCATAGAAATCGCGGTGGTTTTCGAGGCTCTCATACATCGCATTGATGCGGAACGCCGCTGTGTCGCTGACCTCGAAATTGCTATCCACCTGCGCACCGAAGCCACCAAATGAATTGAGGCTCGCCTGATAGTCGGTAAAGGTCTCGCCCAGAACGCCCTTCTTGGTGACCCGGTTCAGGATCCCGCCAGTGCCTCCACGCCCGAACAGGAGCGCATTCGGGCCGCGAAGGATTTCGACCTGTTCCAGATTGTAGAGTGGACGGTAATATTGCACGTCATCGCGCACGCCATCGATGAAGAAGTCGGCGGTTGAGCGAACGCCCCGGAAGATGACCGCATCCCGGTGGCCTTCCCCTTGCGAAGTGCTCACACCCGGCGTGTAGTCGATAATGTCGCCAATGCTGTCAAAGCCCTGCTGAAGGATCTGGTCGGCCGTAACGATGCTCAGGCTTTGTGGGACGTCGATGATGGGGGTCGGGGATTTCAGCGCGTTGACCTGATCGGCATAAAGATAGGTCCCGACAACCACGATCTGGTCCTGCACATAGACATCGTCATTTGCTGCATCACCGGCGGTTTCAGCTGCTGCTATTGGCGCCG
Source organism: Hyphomonas sp. (assembly GCA_024743015.1). GTDB lineage: Bacteria > Pseudomonadota > Alphaproteobacteria > Caulobacterales > Hyphomonadaceae > Henriciella. The sequence continues at coordinate 6,934 of JANSXJ010000156.1, forward strand.
CGAGAACAAGGGCGAGCGCGGCGGAGCTGAACAACTGAGTGGAGAAAGCGGTCATTGCGGATACTACCTGATTGATTTCGATGAGCTCGCTTAGAAGAGGCGTGAATGAAAATCAATCGCAACTACAGCGAAAATGCAAGTCAGTCGCAAATATATCACAGGTATTTTTACCTATGCCCTCCAGAAGGGAAAACCGGGATGCTGAGACAGCTTTGTTCTGGTTTTCGCAACGAAACTCCTTTAAGGCTCGTCCGGTTTGAATCAGAGGCTAGGTGAATGACCGGATTAAAATCTGTTTGCGTGTATTGTGGATCATCGAATGATGTGAAGTCCGACTATCTGCGGCTGGCGCAGGATCTCGGACGCACGCTGGCACAGAAGAATATTCGCCTCGTTTATGGTGGCGGCGGCGTCGGCCTGATGGGCGCCTGCGCCCGCGCGGTCCATTCGGATGGCGGCGAAGTGCTTGGCATCATGCCCCGTTTCCTGCTCCAGAAGGAGCGCATCTTCGAAGACGTCCCGCACGAGATTGTCGATGACATGCACACGCGCAAACAGCGTATGTTTGATGAAAGCGATGCCTTTATCGTCCTGCCCGGCGGCATTGGGACCCTCGAAGAAGCTGTCGAGATGCTGAGCTGGGCGCGCCTCGGGCTGCATGCAAAGCCGATGGCCTTCCTCGACGAGGACGGCTTCTGGGCCCCCTTCTTCGAGCTGATGGATCACATCATTGATGGCCGGTTCACCCCGGAAGAATTCCGCGCAGCTCTGGTTCACGAGCAAACACCGGAAGCCGCCATCCAGGCGCTTTGCGACCGTGTCGTAAAACTCGGAGATTAGCCGCGAGCCGACCAAGCCGCCAAACTATCCCAATCGCTGCAGCGCTCGTTCGCGGCCCATCAGGACGAGCATGTCGCCTACGCTTGGGCCGCGCTCCATGCCCGTGAGCGCTTTGCGGAGCGGCATGAACAGGCCTTTGCCTTTACGGCCCGTTTGCTCTTTCAGAGCCGCGGTCCAGGCGCCCCAGGTCTCTGCAGTGATCTCGCCTTCCGGCAGCAAACTCGCAGCGGCTGAAATGAAGTCTCGGTCTTCGCTGTCAACAATCGGATCGATCTCTCCGAAAGCCACCGGCACAAATCGGGCCGCGTCTTCC
>JANSXJ010000534.1 GCA_024743015.1 Hyphomonas sp.
ACCGCGACGGCGCCGACATAGACCACGACCAGCAGCATCGCCAGAAACTCGGCGCCGATCAGGACGAACAATCCCGCCGCTGTAAAAAATGTCAGGATCAGCCATAGGACCGAATGAACCGGGTTCTTGGACATGATCACTGCCAAGGCCGACACGGTCACAATGGCCGCGAATATATAGAAGGCGATCAGTTCCACTGCCTTTGCCCCTATTCCCTTCTGGCGGCGAACCGCCTCCTCAATTCGGGCGCTACCGGTACGGCGCGTCCAGTTCCAGATTCTTGGCAATGAGCCGTTCCCAGCGATCCCCGTTCGCCAGCAACTTCTCTTTGTCATAGTAAAGCTCTTCACGGGTCTCCGTGGCGAACTCGAAATTCGGTCCCTCGACAATCGCGTCTACCGGACAGGCTTCCTGACAGAAGCCGCAATAAATGCATTTCACCATGTCGATGTCGTAGCGCGTCGTCCGACGAGAACCGTCTTCGCGTGGCTCGGCCTCAATCGTGATGGCTTGCGCCGGGCAGATCGCCTCGCACAACTTACATGCAATGCAGCGCTCTTCGCCGTTCGGATAACGCCGCAAAGCATGTTCGCCGCGAAAGCGCGGGCTGACCGGGTTTTTCTCGAACGGATAATTCACCGTTGCCTTGCGTCGGAACATCTCCCGGATCCCGAGCCCGAAGGCCGAGATAAAATCGGTGAGCAACGCACCTCGAATGGTTTGAACCAGACTCATGACAAAGCTCCACTCATAAGCGCTGTCGATGCGATGTGACCGGTCATATACCAGGCCGGATACAGGACTTTGGCGACGGGCGCGAAAACGAAAAGACTCACAATCATTATGCTTGAACCCCTCCATAGACGACATATCCGCCAACAATCACAACGGCTGCGAGCGCGGTTGGCAGGAAGATCTTCCATCCCAGGCGCATCAGCTGATCATAGCGATAACGCGGCACCACGGCCTTCACGAGCGCGAACAGGAAGAAGAAGAATACCAGTTTGGCCATGAACCAGGCGAGGTGGCCAAGATTCACGATCCACTCTGGAAACATGTTGACGAAATCCGCACTGAGCGGGATCGGGCCGTGCCATCCTCCGAGGAAGAGAATGGTCATCATCGCGCACATCAACACAATGTTGAGATACTCGCCGAACATGAAAAGCAGATAAGGCGTTGCGGAATACTCCACCTGGTACCCGGCGACCAATTCTGATTCCGCTTCCGGCAGATCAAATGGCGGACGATTGGTTTCAGCTAGGGCCGACACAAAGAACATGACGAATGCGGCAACCATGACCGGTAACATCAGGATGTGCTCGAATGTCAGAAGGTGCCAAGTGAACAGGCCTCCATCCTGCGCGTTCACAATCTCTGTCAGGTTCATAGAGCCCGCCAGCAGGATCACCGTAATAATGATCAGGCCGATGGACACCTCATAAGACACCATTTGCGCTGCGCTTCGAAGCGACGCCAGGAACGGATATTTCGAGTTCGATGCCCATCCGCCCATGATGATGCCATAGACGCCAAGCGACGAGATCGCGAACAGGTAGAGAATTCCGACATTGATATCAGAAATCACCCAACCCGGCGCCACGGGAATGGCCGCCCAGGCCGCGAAGGCAAGGGTCAGCGTCAGGATCGGAGCAATCAGGAAGACGGTCTTGTTCGCGCCTGCTGGAATGATGATTTCTTTGAGGAGGAACTTTCCGAAATCGGCAAAACTCTGCATCAGGCCAAAGGGGCCGACGACGTTCGGTCCCTTGCGCATCATCACCGCCGCCCAGACCTTGCGGTCGAGTAGAAGCAGGAAGGCGATCGAGAGCGACAGGACCAGCGTAAACAGGCCAATCTGACCCAGCACTAGCAACCAGCCAGTTAGGGCGCCATATTGTTCGATCAAACCACTCATCGCGCCGCCCTACTCCGCTGCCATCTCGGTTTCAAGACCCTGTTTCTGCAGAGAACACTCCGCCATGGTCTTGGACGCCCGAGCAATCGGGTTGGTCATGTAGAAATCTCCA
>JANSXJ010000302.1 GCA_024743015.1 Hyphomonas sp.
CCCCGATCAACCCGCGAGACGGGGAAGATCCTCTGCAATTCTATGTCAGCATAGGGCAGGCGTTCTGATGTTTGCGCGCCTGTCATCAGTCCCGATCTGGGTTCGCGCAGCAATGAGTGTCGCGGTCGGGATTCTGATCCTGCTATTGCTGCTGCGCCTGTTCGCGATGACGCCGATGGCGAGGGGCATGGTTGAGTCGCGGCTCGAGGCGATGACCATCCGGGGCCAAACTGTTGAAGTGGACGGCCTCAAGGGCGACGTGCTCGGCCGGATGACGATGGATCGACTGACGGTTCGAGATGCGTCCGGGATTTGGCTCGATGGTTCGGACACGGAACTGGAATGGTCGCCGCTCTCCGCCTTGTTTGGGCATTTGAAAATCAAGCAGGTTGTCTTTGACGAGCTGACTATCTCGCGTCGCCCTGAACTGGCGCCGGCTGCAACGCAAACTCAGAATTCGACCCGTTTCTTCAAGCGTTACGAGATCGCCGCTCTCGAAGTCTCGGAGCTGGCGGTTGCGGAAGGCGTCGCTGGACCGCTGCAATCCTACACACTGCGCGCGCAGCTCGATGCAAGGCAGCGGCGCGGGGCCCTATCCCTTATCGTCTTGCCCCTCGACAATCAGCGCGACGAGGTTCTGGCCGATCTGGAGTGGGGCGGCGCGGTTCCTTTGCAGGGGCGCGTGACCCTTTCAGGCGAGCCATCCGGATCGGTCGCAACCGTGTTGCAAGTGGCGGACGGTCAGAGTGTCTCCGCCGAGCTGGACGCTTCTGGGTCTCTCGACCGCTGGCAACTGACCGCCAATGGCGCTGTGGGTGACATCTCCGTCCTCGACCTTGAGGGCGGCATGCGGGACCAGGTTCGTTCGGTGAGTGGCCGGATCGCTCTGGACGCTTTTGGCGCTCTGCAGCCTTTGCAACGACGTCTGGGTGACGAAATCGTGTTCGAGTCAGAGATAGACGAGCTCGGCCGTCTCTCGGTTCAGGCTGAAGCCGACAATGCCAACGTCGATCTCGCCGGAACCCTGGCGGACGGCCCTCTCATTGAAGACCTTCGCGTGAACATCTCGGATCTGAACATGCTGGAACTCACGGGGCAGTCCGAACTGGAGCTCAGCGCCCTGAGCGCGACGGGTATTCTCGACCTCGCCCCGGACGCGCGCCGATTTGATGGTCGCCTCTCCAGCCCGCGCGTTCGCTTTGGGCCCTACTCGGCCACCGAGTTTAGCAGCACCGGGCGGCACGAATTTCGCGACGGCGATCTCGTTCTTGATCAAGTCCTGACCGTGTCATCCCTGTCTGGCCTGCCCGATACCGTGTCTGAGCTGATTGAGGGACCGCTGGATGTTTCCACGAACGCAATCGTCAGCTTGGAGGAGCGATCGGCAGAAATCTCCTCTCTCACGCTCAGCGCTGAGAAACTGCAGGGCCAGGCGGCGGGCGAGTTTTCCATTACGGGCCCGGTCAACCTTTCAGGCGATTTGCGGCTTCGGGGTGTTCGGCCCATACGCCAGTTTGACGGTGAGTGGACCTATCGCGGGAGCTCGCTTGCGACTTCAAAACTCCGCTTGGCAGGCATGGCAGCCCTCGACACGTCGCGATCAGATCTGGAGAAACTCCTTGGCAATTTCGCGCAGATTGATCTGACCCTGCAGCAAGACCGAGGCGATCTGATCCTCGAGGCGGGAACGATCCGAAGCGGTGATGTCCAGCTCAGCGCCGCGGGTGCGATGCGCGGTGGTGCGCTCGATTTCGACGGTCGTATTTCGGCGTCATCGCTGACTTTGGATGCGGTTCGGATTGTCGCACCCGACGCGGCGATGAAGCTTACAGGAACGCCGGCCGCGCCGATTGCCGACTTGAGCCTGACGTCTGAACAGCTCGCTTTGTTCGGGCAGGAGTTTGACGATGCAACGCTCGAGGGCAGGCTCTCACTCGACCAAGGTTTGACGTTCGACCTTGAATCGAGCGCGACCTTACTGGATGCGAAGTTGAGCACATCCGCGACCGGGAAGGTCCGCGATGGCGTGATCCAGCTCCGCCAGATGCGTGCAGATTGGGATGAGATGAGAGCGGTCGGCGACGGCCAAATCTTTGTTACGACGCCCAATCTCTCAGAATTCTCAGTGGATCTACAGGGAAAGGCCCCAATCGTCGGTGACGTGACCGGGTCGGCGACCTATTCAAATGAGGTGTTGGGTGCCGAGCTGGGAGTTCGCAGTTTTGCGCTGGGTCCGACGGACGTCCGCGAAGCGAAAGTTGAGCTGTCCGGCACCTGGCCACGCTTTGAGGGCACGCTTGAATATGGCGGAGACGTGCTTTTCCTCGGCGAAGAAACACCGGTACTGGGTCGCCATGGGTTGAAGCTTGATCTGGAACAGCGAAATCTGCTCGTTGACGGAAATGCGTCGATGGCCGGGCAGGAATTCTCCATCACCACACCGGTGAGTTTGGACTTCGGTGGGCAACCGCGCGTATCGGGGACTCTTCGCGCCTTTGACGGAGACATCTCGTTTGAGATCCAGCCGGACGGAGCAGCAGTCTCTTCCGTAATGCTGACGGACATCTCGATGACGAAGGTCGGACCATTACTTTTACGCCCATCCTTGCGTGGGATCTTGAACGGACAGGCCGAGTTGAACCTCCTGGACGATCAGGTCAACGGCGTCGCCCGAGCGACCGTTTCTGGCCTGGCGCGGGGCGGACCGAGTGCGCCCGCCGCCGACCTCATTCTCGAAGCCGAGATTGACGCCAATCAGTTGGTCGGCCAGGTCCGGGCTCGAGACGCGGATCAATCACTGGATCTGCTCGCGTCACTCTCCACGTCGCTCGCCCATGAAGGGACGCTTCTCTCTATCCGGCCAATCGATGGCGCGCCCGTGCCCGCAAGTCTGACAGGCGGTGGTCCGATCGCTCCCATTTGGGCGCTTATAGCCCCGCCTGATCTGCGCCTTGAGGGAGATCTGTCGGTCGATATCGATAACGGGACCGGTGAGACGTTCCGATTCGAGGGGCCACTTTCCTTTGCGAACGGCGTGTTTGAAGACGGATTCACTGGCTTGCATCTCAATGCAATGGCCGTGGACGCCGTGTTGTTCCCGACGGGGATATCGGTTCGACAAGCCAGCGCCTCCGGTGTTCGCGGCGGCCGCGCTGAAGCGTCGGGTGTCTACGATTTCGATGGTGATGGATCTGTCGCCTTGCGGCTCAATCGGCTGAAAGCCTTTAATCGCGCAGACGTGGATGCGACGGTTTCGGGCAGCGCCAATATTGATCGCCGCAATCGCCGCACGCACATCAAGGGAAATCTCACACTCGACGAAGCTCGCGTGAATCTGTCGAGCCTGCCCGGCGCGGGATACACGACATTGGATGTTGTATTCACGGATCAACTTAACGGTGATGAGCTCGAATCGCCCGTCCGAGAAGCGATCTCGCTCGAGCTTGGCGTTTCGGCCTCCCGGCGGGTTTTTGTCACCGGTCCATCGCTTGATACGGAGTGGGGATTGAACGCGCGAATTACTGGCTCACCGGGGCGTCCAAGTGTGATAGGCCGGGCGACGCTGGTCCGAGGTGAAGCCGACTTGCTTGGCCGTCGCTTCCGCCTCTCCGAAGGGCTCGTCCGTTTTGTTGGCGACCCGACGGACACGCAAATCGCGATAAGTGCAGAGCGCGCGAGCAGTGACATCTCTGCATGGGTCGATGTGTCGGGCCGAATATTGGATCCGACTATATCGCTGCGCGCTGATCCGCCCCTGCCAGACGATGAGATCCTCGCGCGCGTCCTTTTCGGGCGCTCGCCAGGGGAGCTAAGCCCTTTGCAAGCGGCGCAATTGGCCGGTGCCGCGGCGCAGCTGGCGGGCGGCGAGGCGTTTAACCTGCTTAACGAACTTGAGGCATCAATCGGGCTGGATCGGCTGGATTTCGGCTTTGACGATAGCGGAGCGGCCATTCTGTCGACGGGTAAATATCTGGCGGACGATGTCTATCTGGAGCTTCAATCCGGCGGTACCGGTGCGCCCGGCGTCGCGCTGGAATGGACGCCGCTTCAGAATGTCGAGATTGATGCAGAAGTTGACCCAGAACTCGGGCCGAAAGTCTCAGTTCAGTGGAAACGAGACTTCGATGATCGCCCAGACGAGACTGCGCCGGAATGATGCGCATGTCGCACGCGGATAAGCGGGAAGCCGGAATCGAAATTCCGTTCGCTCAGCGCGACCTCCATATCCCGTCCGGTGGGGCCTTGGCAGGTGAGAGCTAGTTTGCGCGCAGGGCGTCTTTCTGTTTGGAGAGGGGCCGAACGCGGGATTCCAGGAATTGGTAGATCTGATCGGCGACATCGATACCGGTCGATGTTTCGATGCCTTCGAGGCCGGGAGAAGAATTGACCTCCAAAACTTTTGGCCCGGTATCGGATTGCAGCAGATCGACCCCGGCCACCTTCAGGCCAAGCACTCGCGCAGCTTTTCGCGCCGTTTCGCGTTCCACTTTGGAGAGCTTTACAGCCTCAGCCGTGCCGCCGCGGTGCAAGTTCGACCGGAACTCGCCTTCCGCTGCGCGCCTGCGCATTGCGCCGACAACACGGTTTCCGATCACAAAGCATCTCACGTCTGCCCCGGCCGCTTCCGCAACGAATTGCTGAACCAGAAAATTGGCATCGAGTCCGCGGAACGCATCGACCAGGCTCTCGGCG
>JANSXJ010000226.1 GCA_024743015.1 Hyphomonas sp.
CCGACCAGCGTGTCATATCGCACACCAATGCCTGCAGAGTATCTTACTTCGTCGAGCTGCACGCCCTGGTCGGCACTAACAGTCGCGCCGTCAAGGAAGGCCACGAACCCGAGCGGTCCGTCGCGCCGCCACCGCAATTCGCTGGATACTTCGAGCAACCCTCTCCCGCCCGTGGGCGCCCCATCTAGCCCCTCAGGCCCAACCGACTGGTATTCGAACCCCCGGGCGCTGCCACCGCCGCCTGCGAAGAAGCGGCGACTGACCGGCAAGTCAGAGAGTGAAGCGCCAAACACGAAACCGCTTCTGACGCGCGTCGCAGCAACAATTCGGCTGTTCGCATCGAGCGCCTGATACGCGCTAATCTGGCCGTTGACCGATACATATTGCGCCTGGCGATCACCAACGACCAGGCCAGGCTCGACCCGTGTATCCACACGCCATCCTTTGGTCGCGTCCAACGGATCATCGGCATAATCCAGCCGGACACCCAAGGACGTGCTGAGGACCTGTTGGTCACGCTGCTCGAACGAATCTTCTTCGCGTGTAAATTCGCTGCCAACTCCCAGCGCGTAAGTCAAATGATCCGACGCACGCACCTCGAAAGCGCCGGTAAACGTCGCCGCTTCTCGATCAAATGCATCCGTTTCCTCGCGGCCAATTTCAGCCGACAGCACCAGCGTGCGGTCAAACGCCGTAATGTTCGGAACTCTCCAGTCCACGTTCAGCGTTCGCTCCAGGGTCGCAAGCGTCATGCTGGCCGAGAGCGTATCGCCGCGGCGCGTCGCGTTGCGACGGATGAGCCCCGTGGTCAGACCCGGACCCTCGCTGGTCGAAAAACTTGCGCCGGCGCTGAGTGTGTAGCGATCGCGGTCTTCGAGCTGCACGATGACATCGCGGATAACGACTCCGTCTACACCCGTTGCAACGCTGTCTGGCGACAGTTGCACGGACACGAAGCTGAAATTCCGAGTCGCATTGAGCCGCCGATTAAACGTCGCGAAGCCCTGGGGCGTATAGAATTCTCCGGCGCGGAATGGGCTTAGTCGATCGAGAAAGGTTCGCCGTATCCGCGTTCTGGAATCGTAGACAATTTCACCCAATTGAACGCGCGACCCCGGATCAATCCGATAGGTGACCTCAAGCGTACCCGCTTCGCGATCACCAATAACCGATCGCTCAAGCGCCTTTGCATCGGCGTGACCTGCCGCCTTCAGGGCTGCGACGAGGGCGGCTTCCTCGGCAATGATCTGTTTCGGCACCGCCAAGTCACCCGGCTGGCCAATGCTTACGGCAGCAATCGCTTGCTGCCCAGCGCGGGAGAGAGGCGTCATGCCGGTTTCGACTGAAACACTTGAAAACGTGAACCGCGGCCCGGGTTCGACGCGGAGGTTGACCACCGGCGGCTCACCCGGTGCGACGGCGTATGAAATATCCGGCGCGAAATAGCCTTGTGAGTTTAGATAGTTCTCGCCTTTTTGAGCCGCACGACGGGCCGCTCGGCGTGCTTCAAACAAAGTTTGAGGCGGATCGGAGAGGCGCAGTTCGTTACGCAGGTCCGCCAACAGATCAGCGCTTGCACTTTCGCTCTCGACTTGCTGTGCGTCTGCCGGCCCGGAAACCAAACCAAACGCAGCGATACACGCAAAAAGAAAAAGCGATCTGAGCATAAAGAAATCTACTTGCGAACCGAACATTCAAACCCTGCAAGGCCCGGTCCAAAATGGGTTACATCCCAAACATAAGCATAAAGTAATACGCTTGAGCTGATTACTGTAACGTTTGCGGCACGCGCCTGGCTATGAAATCAGCCTTGCTCGACGTGTTCTGACCCCTCTATACGCGAAGGACAACGCCTTCATTACCGGGATCCATCGCGACCATGACGCATAAATTTTTGAAATGGGGACCGGTTGCGGTGATTTTCGCCGTAACGCTGATTTTCAGCCTGATCTATTACTACCGCGCACCCTTTCATGATCATTGGGACTTTGTCCCATATTTTGCGAAGCTGCAGGACGGGACGCTCGGATTTTCCGACCTGTTCGCCCTGCATGGCAATCACTGGCACGCTTCCGGTTATCTGTTGCAGCTAGCACTCGCCCCGCTGACAGGCATGGGCCATTGGGCGGAAAGCCTGGCCAGCGTTCTGGTCGCAGGAGTAGGCTTTGTCGCGTTGGCGCGCCTCCTCGATCGTAGCCTCGGCCTGTTCGACGCGAGTCGGATGACACCTTACGTGTTCGGACTCGCGGCGTTTTTTCTTTTCTCTCTGGACCAGGCCGCAAACTGGCTTTGGGGCTGGCAGGTCGCGGTCTTCATCAATATTGCAGGCGCGCTGTGGGCGATTGAGCGATTGAGCGCTGGGCCACCAACGCTGCTCAACACTGCCTGCGCTGCGACGGCAGCAGCGCTTTCGATCTACGCATTTGGAACCGGGTGGGCACTCATTCCAATCGGATTTGGATTGATGGTCATCTATGGGGCTTTGCAGTCTCGTCAGGGGATCGCGTGCCTTACGCTATGGGCGCTCTTTACCGCGCTCTTATTGTGGCATTTTTCCCTGGCATTGACGGACTCATCTGCCGCCTACGCAGTTGAGAGCACACCAAGCCTGACAGACCCAAACGCCGTTTTTGGCTTGTTGCATTATGCGATCAATTTCGTCGCTTCGCCGGTGGTACGGTTCGCGCGGGACAGTTCGGTAGTGTTTTTCTTCATCGGATGCGGACTCCTTTCATGGTCGCTCTGGACGCTGCGCGGCGTTGCCAAGGACAAAATGCTGAAAGGCACAGCGCCATTCCTCGCCCTCGCCGCTTACTCATTCGGGGCCGGACTGCTCACGGCGTTCGGGCGGTGGGAAGTTTTTGGCGTGAAACAGGCCTTTGTCAGCCGGTATATCAGCTTCGGCACATTCTTCTGGATCGCAGTCTTCACCCTGACCCTGATTGCGATTGCGCGCAGTTCGCAAACGTCCCGCAAGGTCGCCATCGGGATTGTCAGCCTCCTGTTTGTTCTGAAAATCGGCAACATTCCAAGTGTCGTGCAGAAGACCGTTGGCCTGTCGAATGACATAAAAGTCGCCGCAGAACATCTCGCGGAAAATTACCCGGAAACACAGCCGGAACGGTATGCAATCCTGCACCAGGAAGGGCAGGTTATCGACCCGCGAGTGGCGGTGCTGCATACGCATCGAGTGAGCCTTTTTCACGATGTCGAAGATGTCGAGGACTGAGAACGTGCGCGCGGTAAGATGCCTTTTCACGAGCCGGTCCGTTAATTGACCCTCAATCACCAATAATATAAGCACAATCGCGATCAGGCCGGGCGCGTCTGACGCGTAGATTCAGCCTCAGAGGGCCGCTTGAGCACTTCGTCCGCACACCTCTCCGTTGTCATTCCATTCTATAACGAGTTTGAAAACGCTGCGCCGCTCTTCGAGCGGCTGCTTCCAGTACTCAATTCGGTCTCAGAGAACTGGGAAGTGATCTGCGTCGACGATGGCAGCGACGATGACACGCTGAACGCCCTGATCGAAGCGCGCAAGAAGGAACCCCGCATCCGGATCCTGAAACTGTCGCGAAACTTTGGTAAGGAAGCGGCAGTCTCTGCCGGGCTGCAGGCCGCGAGCGGTCAGCAGATCCTGCTTATGGACGGCGATCTGCAGCATCCGCCTGAAACGCTCACAGAAATGCTTGAGATCCAGACGCGCGGCATTGATGTCGTTTATGGTCTGCGGCGGTCTCGCAAAACCGAAGGACGGCTACGCAGCGCCCTCTCTTCGGCCTTTTACCGTATGTTCTCAGGCACGTCCGACGTTCGCATTCCAGCGGACGCTGGTGATTTTCGCCTGATGTCGCGGCGTGTCGTCGACGCACTCAACAACCTTCCGGAGCAAAAGCGATTCATGAAAGGCCTGTACGCCTGGGTCGGGTTTTCGCAGCAAGCCGTTCTGTACGATGTAGAAGCCAGACGGTCAGGCAAGAGCAAATGGTCGATCTCGCAACTTTTTGGTTATGCCTGGAACGGGGTGATGTCGTTCAGCGCTGCGCCGCTTCGCATGTGGTCGGTTATAGGGATCTGTATTGCAGCGCTGGCCGTGGCCTATGCAATCTGGGTGATTGCAACGACCCTGATCTATGGGCGCGACGTGCCCGGCTATGCGACTCTCGTGGTCGCAATTTTCTTCCTCGGTGGCCTGCAACTCCTAAGTATCGGCGTTCTGGGCGAGTATATTGCCCGTATTTTTGCCGAGACCAAGCAGCGCCCGCTTTTCATTATCGAAGAGAAACGCGGGTTCGAATCTGACGCGGATGAGTAAGCTCTACGCCACGTTTATGCGCCTGTTTCGGTTCGGGATTGTGGGCGTGGCCGCAACCGTCACGCATGCCGGCGTTCTTTGGGTTCTGGTCGAATCCGTGAGTATGCGTCCCTCACTTGCCACCGTGATTGGTTTCCTGATCGCGTTCAATGTCTCCTATTTCGGGCATTACTATTTCACATTCCGCTCAACCGAGCCGCACCGCCGAGCTTTGCCGGGATTTGCGGCAACCGCGACGGCTGGCGCGGTGCTGAACTGGCTGATCTTTGTGATCGCGACAGATTTCTTGCAGATAAATTACTGGATCGCGTTTGGCGTCGCAGTCGTCACGGTGCCGATCTTCGTTTTCTTCGTGTCGCGCCGCGTCGCGTTTGACCGCAAAGACCCTTCTGACCCGTAGGTCGTCAGACCAGAGCGAGCTTGTAATTGCGGCGCGTCAGACGAGGTTCGATGCGCATCGTTTTCAAGGCATCGCCGCCAACGGCAGAAAGAAACGCATCTGTCCGCCTCTTATCGGACGGCATCAAAATCTGATACGTGTCCAACGCGTCCTGTAACCGCAATAGCGAGAAGGTTCGCGACGCCATCACGCCGCTGCACCCGCCGGTTGAGAAGTCAGACATTCCGACACCACGCGGGACTTCGGAATGTGGTTCCGCCGTTTCCGCCCAGGCTTTGAATTGTTCATTTGTGTTCAAAAGGACGGGCAGGTGCTCTGCCAACGCCACTTTCAGGATCGGCAGCAGCGTTACCGGAATATCATCCAGCGGCACCAGCTCCCCTTCGCGGCCTTCTCCGGCAATGACCCGTTCCACATAGTCAGCGACTTTCGGAGCGGTCCGCTTCATATGCTCGCCCGTGAACTTGTCGCGATACTGGTGCGCATAGAGCGGTCCGATCAGGGCGAAATCCGCATAGCTGGCCCGCGTGCCCAGCAAATAGGGTAGCTTTTCCAGATGCGCCGACATGTCCGCAAGAAATTGTTCATAGGCTTTTTCAATGCCCGGCGCGGTTTCCGGTGTAATCCCCAGCATCGGCACGAACCCTTTGAAGCGAGACCCGACCGCTTTACCCGCCTCATACTGTTCTTCCGGTGTACCGTCTGGCGCAGCGTTCTTGCCAAACTCGCCATAGATCCAGTCTTCATTGTGATTCCACCGGTAATGCATAGCGGGGAGGGTCATCCATTCATCTGCGAATAGCTGCAGGAGATAAGTTACAAATTTTTGTAACGCGCCCTCAGGGATCGCCGATTGCGCACCGATCGGGCCTTCGAAATGCGCGATAATGTCGGCTGTGTCCTGGATGAACTCACCATCTGGTGTTTTCAGCACCGGAATGACCGGCCAGCCGACTGTCGGCAGGATTTCTTCTTTCATAATTGCAGGCGACGGGGCGATTTCGGTGAACTCGACCCCCTTCCATCGGAGATAGGCACGCGCCTTCCCGCTGAAATAGCTCATCTCGCTGCCATACATCGTATAGCCCGTCATCGCGTCTTCCTTCCCTGCTGCGCTGCATATGGAGCAAAAAACACCCTCTCTGACAAATGAGATTTACGAGAATCGAGGATTCTTTAACCCTATCGCACCAATCCCATGAACATTGCAGAGAAGAAGGCAAGCGGTCACGTTTCCGCCCGATTCTCCAAGGATAGAAACACGAGAATTTCACAGGGCGGCCAAGGTCGCCGATGACAAGGATGGATAAGCGTATGGAATCTCAAGCG
>JANSXJ010000400.1 GCA_024743015.1 Hyphomonas sp.
ACGGGGTTGGCGGCGGCCTAGCCTGGGCATTTGATGGGGGGCTACCGGTCGGGGATTTCAAGGTTTCAGATGAGCGGCCTGTTTTGTTTGTCAGAGCGATTACTGGAAGCGAATTAAAAGCACCCAAGATGGATGACGAAGAGGTCCAGTGGGATTGAGTTCATGTTCTGTGACGCAGAGCTAAGGCGAGGTTTGACTTATTTTTAAGGTAGTTAACGATGGAGGCCGTTGAAGCATTCTGCGATCATTTGGAAGGTTGCGTCGATAAAGACGTAGCCCCCAACCCATCACATGAGCTTCTGGAAGCGATGTCGATGCAGCTTGCGCTTGTGCTTCATCGCCCAATCCAATCGGATGCGTTGGGGCCGCCAGTTCAGCATTTCGCTTTAAGTAGCGAGCCGAACGCCTTCGATCCGATTGAGTTTATAGATGGCGATCGAGAGATCGTATTTCGGTCTGGAGAAACTATCATTTCTTTGGATCTGACGACCGGCAAAGCTGGTTCGCACACCAAGCAAATGTTCCCGACCGATATATTCCGTGACATGTCGCGCAGTCCTAATGGTCGTTTCTACACGGACCGCAATGACTTTGTTGGCGTGTTTGAGGAGGCCACGGACGACGAATTCATGCGTCTTGCCTGGGACCGAAATTCGGCAGAAGCGTGCACCGTCAATGTGGAGTTCTCGCCTGATTCACTTTTGGTCGCTGTGTCCTATGCGTACGATAATGCTGTTCGGATATGGAATGTGCATCGTCGTGATTATCTCGGCGAACTGCGCGCCTGTGATCACGAAGCCGCGTTGAAATTTAGTCCAGATGGAAGCCTGCTTTTCACCGGGACGAAAAGTGGGGCGCGCCTGTTTCACCTAAACTCCGGATACGCAATATATTCCAATAATATCAAGCAAACTTATGCGGTTGGATATCACTCCGAAGGCTGTAGCATTGTCGCTGATACAGCAGGCCCTGCTGTGTATCGAGTAGATTTAAGCACTTTGGGTGACTGCAAAGTGATGTCGTTTCTCGAGATTCTTCAGCTGTTTCAGGATCATCGAGATGAAATTGTCAGCGCAGTAAATTGGAAGAGTGATTGGGTGCGGCTCGACCATTTATCCATGCAGTTCTGAGGAACGCCGTCATGAAAGTATTTTTAGACGATGAGCGAGCGACGCCAGAAGGCTGGATCAGGTGCTATTGGCCTGATGAGGTCATTGATCTTCTGCATTCGGGCGAAGTGACGGAAGTCAGTCTTGACCATGATTTAGGAGATGATGCGCGCGGGACGGGATATGACGTTCTATTGTGGATTGAGGAAGCTGTTGGCGGACGTGGCTGGAACCCGCCAAAGATATCGGTTCACTCTGCGAATTCATCCGCACGCCTAAAGATGGATGCGGCTATCCGTCAGATCGATAAGCTTGTTGATGCTCATCGGGACTTTGCGAAGCACTGGGAAGATGGAAATTTTCTAACCATTTGGGATGGTTCTAAACCGGCTTGGTTTATCCGAAAATCTGGTGAACCGATAATGCTTGAAGGGAGTGCAGAGGTATCCAAGTTTTTTGAGCTGGGTGACGGAACACTACTCGGGGTCGATTATGGTTGGAAGTGTTGCCGTAAAGAGTTTCTAGATGAGGGGTGGCGGCGGCCTCTAGCGCCGCAGCCGATGGTGGTCTGGGATGCGGAAACAGGTGTATGTATCGGCCACTTGCTGGGGCATCATCTGGGTGATGTAATAGGAGCAGAGCTGCTCAGCGATGGGCGCCTGATTACATGGGGCCGAGACTATCTTATTCGAGTTTGGGATCGGGTGTCGGGGACATGCACTGGTGTTTTGCCGCTGCCTTTGTGGCCGGATCCAGAACAGGGTCAGGCGCTATTATCTTGCCAGATGTTTACAGACCTCGCGCCGTTAGAAAAGCAACTTTATGTCGACACCCGCCATCTTCCTGCGCCGAATGTACAGATAGACTGGATCGTCAAACCAGGTGGCGTTCAGCACAGTTATAAATGCGCGCCATCGACACGTGCAGAACAGACAGTGATATCCGCTTGGATGCCTAGCAAAGACGAGCATGGCGCTCATCGCATATTGGATGTCGAAGGCGCGGAGGCAGGATATTCGACTTGGCTCTTAATGAATGATGGACGTCTCTTGGGAGGCGGCACCACTTATGGCGCTTCGGGACAATTCTATGTTTGGGACGGATTTTACAATTTGCGGATCCTAATTGTTGGCAGACATGACTGCAACCTGCACCTGAAGGGCGAAATTGAGCCAAACGTGATCGTCATCGAGAATACGCTGGGCATCGATGAGTTCGATATTTATCGGTTTCAGCTCTGATATGGTCGGAAAGCTCCACATAATTGGTGATGTCCACGGCATGCTTGATCCTCTGCAAGAGCTTGTGAAAATTTTGGATATTCAACCTTCGGACAGATTGGTTTTTGTTGGAGACGTGATCGACAAGGGGCCGGACTCCATTGGTGTCATCAAATACGTTGAAGAGCTTCGCCCTAACGCCAGTTTTGAAGTCGTCCTCGTCGACGGGAATCACGAAGACCGAATGCGTCGATACTTACGAAACCTGAAACTGAGGCCACGCGTTGCAGCTGAGCAAGCTGCCCGAGCGCCTGAGCTAGAGCGACTTAGAGAGCAACTAGCGTCAGAAGGAATGGAGTTCCTAGGCTGGTCGGTTCCGTTTTACCGGTGCAACACACATAATGTGCTTGTCGTACACGGCGGAATTCCCGGAACCATGCAAGACTTTCCCGTCTCAGTCGAAGAAGCCAGCGCGCTCACCGGGCGGGAAGCGAAGCGCTTTGAAAAAGTCTATCGTACCCGTTTTATAGATGCGGTTTCCGGAGAGTTTCTTGCCCTTGGAGATCACGGGCCGGGCGACCCATTTTGGGCAGAAGCTTATGACGGCCGGTTCGGACATGTCGTCTTTGGGCACCAACCTTTTTTGAATAGGCCAGCACAGTTTCCATACGCGACCGGCATTGATACAGGGGCTGTCCATGGCGGCGGGCTGACCGCGCTTACGCTCGATAGTGGTATGCCTCCCACCTTCACTTCGATTAGATCCGAGCTTTTTACCCCTTACGTTTTGGATCCTGTTCCGCATCCTCCCAATTGATAGTGCGGTGATCAATGGGGCGTTATCTCAGCACACCTAACCTAAATGGTTACTTGCTCCTCCACCCCCATTTGAAATAATTCCTAATTGGTCGTTTGTTGGGAAGATGACAATGAAGAGTTTCTTTCGGTGCCAACGCATTTCACTGGTCGCTTTGTCATCTCTTTTTGCTTCCGTTTCATCATGCACCAACTTCCAGGCACCAAAAGAGACAGCTAGCCCGATCGATTTCTCCCATTCCTCGACTGTCTTTGCGGGAAAGGCAAAAGGGTTGCCGA
>JANSXJ010000414.1 GCA_024743015.1 Hyphomonas sp.
ATGGCGGGGGTGCAAAAGAGAAGCATCTTGTCTCCATTCATGAATACATACTGATGTACGCGCGCGACATAGGTGCTGTCGCAGACCTTTACGTACCCCTAACCGACGCTCAAGTCGAAAGGTACTACACCAACAAAGACGAGCATTTTGAAGAGAAAGGTCCGTTTAGAACCCACCCGCTCGAGGCGATGAAGAGTTTTGAGGATCGTCCAAACTTAAATTTTCCGGTTGGAGCGCCTGACGGTACCCAAGTCTGGCCCAAAAGACAGTGGCGCTGGAGCAAGGAGCGCATGAGCCAAGCTCTTGAATGTGGAGAGGTGTTTTTTCAACAGCAGAAAGATGGCCGATGGACACTTTCCTCCAAGCAATATCTCAAGGTTGCAGATGGGGAAACGCGAGCCTCAAAGTTCTTCTCCATAATCGATGGAGTTTATGGGCAGCACGGTACCAATGAGATTGTAGACATTTTTGGCAACTCCCAGGTGTTTCCATTTGCGAAGCCTTCAGAGCTTTTACGCAAGCTGGTCGAGCTTGTAACCTTTGACGATCGCCAAGGTATTGTTCTGGATTTCTTTGCCGGTTCCAGCTCAACTGCACATGCAGTCTTGAGTCAGAATTCAAAAGATGGCGGGTTGCGCACTTTTATACAGGTTCAAATTGCTGAACCTCTAAATGAAACCGCATTGAGCTCAAAAGTCGCGGCGAAGTTTTGCAGGGGCCTTGGCGTTCCGATGACTGTTTCTGAAATATCAAAAGAACGAATCCGCCGCGTCGGCAAGAAGATCCTCGAAGGCGAATGTCACCCCGACTGGAACCGCGATGTCGGCTTCCGGGTGCTCAAGGTGGATACATCAAACATGAAGGACGTCTATTACCGACCCGACGAGCTGAAGCAGTCCGACCTGCTCGACATGGTGGACAACGTTAAGCCGGATCGCACGGCCGAGGACCTGCTGTTCCAGGTGCTGGTCGATTGGGGCGTGGACCTGACGCTACCCATCCGCCGCGAGACGGTGCAGGACAAGACAGTGTTCTTCGTCGATGACAACGCCCTTGTCGCCTGCTTCGACGGCGGCATCACCGAGGATCTGGTGAAGGAGCTGGCAGGCCACGAGCCCCTGCGCGTCGTCTTCCGCGACAACGGCTTCGTCTCGGACGCGGTGAAGATCAATGTCGAGCAGATCTTCCGCCAGCTCTCACCCACCACCGACGTCAAGTCGATCTGAGGGCGCGCCATGAAGCTCAAGTTCAAGGTCCAACCCTATCAGACCAATGCCGTCAACGACGTGGTCGACTGCTTCGCCGGCCAGCGCATGACCTCTGGCCTGACCTACCGCATCGACCCCGGCCGCAAGGCGCAGGCCAGCGCGTTCGAGGAAGGTTTCAAAAATGCTGACCTCAAGCTAACTGACGCGCAGATCCTGGAAAACATCCAGAAAGTGCAGCAACGCCAAAACCTGCCCGTCTCGCAATCGCTGACGGAGTTCACGACGCTCAATGCGCGCGGCGAACGTGGGCCCGTCGCCGCGACCTACAAGCGTGACGCGCTGGCCGCGACGCGCGTTCACCTCGATGTCGAGATGGAAACCGGCACGGGCAAGACCTACTGCTACATCAAGACCATCTTCGAGATGAACAAGCGCTATGGCTGGTCGAAGTTCATCATCATGGTGCCGTCGATCGCCATTCGCGAAGGTGTCTACAAGTCGCTGCAGATCACGGCCGACCACTTCACGGAAAGCTACAGCAAGAAAGCGCGGTTCTTCATCTACAATTCCAAGCGCTTGCACGAGCTGGAGAGCTTTTCGTCCGACGCCGGGATCAACGTGATGGTGATCAACATCCAGGCGTTCAACGCACGCGGGGCCGACAACCGGCGCATCTACGAGGAACTGGACGACTTCCAGTCGCGCAAGCCCATCGACGTGATCGCCTCTAACCGGCCGATCCTGATTCTGGACGAACCGCAGAAGATGGAAGGCGCGGCGACGATGGAGGCACTGCCGAAGTTCAAGCCGCTGTTCATCCTGCGCTATTCGGCGACCCACCGAACCCAACATAACCGCGTTCACAGGCTGGATGCGCTCGACGCCTATAACCAGAAACTGGTCAAGAAGATCGCGGTACGTGGTATCCAGACCCGCGGGCTCGCCGGCACCAATGCCTATCTCTACCTCGAGGGCATCGACATTTCGAAGAAGGCGCCTGTCGCCCGGATCGAGCTGGAGGTGAAGCTGAAGTCAGGCGAGATCAAGCGCCAGCTACGGCGGCTCGAGTTCCGCGACGACCTGTTCGTGGAGTCGGGCGAGCTGGACCAGTATCGCGGGTTCACGATCAGCCAGATCGACGCCGTCAACGACACGGTCGAATTCACAAACGGTGAAGTGCTGAGGGCTGGTGAGGCAAACGGCGACGTCTCCGAACGCGACATCCGCCGCATCCAGATCCGCGAGACGATCAAGGCCCATCTCGACAAGGAAAAGCAGCTGTTTGCACAGGGCATCAAGGTCCTGTCACTCTTCTTCATCGACGAGGTCGTGAAGTACCGGGATTACGGCCAGGCCGACGAGAAGGGCGAATACGCTCGCGTCTTCGAGGAAGAATATGAGCTGCTGAAGGATGAGTACCTCGCGGAACTCGCGATCGATAACGAGGCATATCGGAAGTACCTTGCCGCAATCGATCCGGCCCAAACCCACAATGGCTATTTCTCGATCGACAAGAAAACGAACCGTCTGAAGGATCCGGCGGTCGGCGCCAGATCGGTCGATTCCGATGACGTCGATGCCTACGACCTGATCCTGAAGGACAAGGAACTACTGCTGTCCTTCGCCGAACCCACGCGGTTCATCTTCTCGCACTCGGCGCTACGCGAGGGGTGGGACAATCCGAACATCTTCGTCATGTGCATGCTCAAGCACAGTGACAACACCATTTCCCGCCGCCAGGAAGTCGGGCGAGGCCTTCGGCTGAGCGTTGACCAGCATGGAGACCGGATGGACCATCCGGCCGTGGTGCACGACATCAACGTCCTGACGGTGGTGGCGAGCGAAAGCTACAAGAATTTCGTTGCCGGCCTGCAGAAGGAGATTGCCGAAACCCTGTCGTCGCGTCCGCGGCAGGCGACGGAGGCTTATTTCACCGGCAAGACGATCACGACCGAACAAGGTCCGGTCGAGGTGAGCGCCGCAATGGCCAAGCAGATCTACCGCTATCTGGTGAAGAACGACTACACCGATGATGCCGACCAGATCGCCGACGCCTATCACGAGGCCAAAGCGGCTGGAACATTGGCTGAGC
>JANSXJ010000566.1 GCA_024743015.1 Hyphomonas sp.
CGACGCCGCGCGGGACGATGATGAACTCACCCGCTTTGACAATCTCTTCGCGGTCCCGAAAGGCCATCCGCATTACGCCTTTGACGACCAGGAACAGCTCGTCTTCGTTCTCGTGGGAATGCCACTGGAAGTCGCCGCGAAACTTTGCAAGTTTCAGGTGCATATCGTTCACCTGCCCAGCGATTTTCGGCGTCCAGGCCGCATCGAACAGGCCGAATTTTTCGGCAAGGTTCACTTTCGTCATGGCAGCGGGGCCTCGTGATACTGATCGCGAAGATTGGGGATCTCAGCATCCGTCATGTCGAACATGACCCTGCGCGTATAACCGCCGCGATACCGTTCGCCATCCTTGAACCGCCAGTCGGCGATATCAGCCGTCAGAAAAGGCACTTCCGCGCCGCCAGTGGTCTCGCCGATAAAGCCGGCGAACTCCTGGCGAATATTCGAGAGTTCTTCATAGTCGCGGCCATAGGCGCTGGAGGGCATGATCACCGTAACGCGGAAATCGGAATAGGTCTCATTGTCGCTCTGCCAGGCCTGGAAAAAGACGGGCAAGGTCTGCCGCGCCTCGCTGACCGCGTTCTGCATGCCGCGATCCTTGTACAGCGCCGGAGAGCCCGGAGTCGGGCTGCACCCGGCAATTGCCAGCACAAGGAGAGCAAGAGCGCCGCGCCGGATCATGCCTCGGCTCGCTCCGCTTCCTGCGTCGCCCATTGTTCCGCCGCACCGCGCGCTAGGTCGCGAACACGGCCGATAAAGGCCTGGCGTTCGGTCGGCGAGATCGCGCCGCGCGCATCGATCAGGTTGAACACGTGGCTCGCCTTGAGCGCAAAATCATAGGCCGGAAGCGGCTTACCTGCCGCTCGCAAGGCGTTCGACTGGCTCTCACAATCGCTGAACCAGCGCTGCAGCATTTCAACGTCAGAGTGTTCGAAATTGAACGCCGATTGCTGACGCTCATTTTCGATGAAGACATCGCCGTAAGATAGCGGGGTTTCGCTGTCGGGTGCATTGAACGGCAGGTCGTAGACATTGTCGACGCCGAACACATACATGGCGAGGCGTTCCAGCCCGTAGGTCAACTCGCCGGAAACCGGAAACACATCGAGCCCGCCGACTTGCTGGAAATAGGTGTACTGGCTGACTTCCATCCCGTCGCACCAGACCTCCCAGCCGAGCCCCCAGGCGCCGACCGTCGGATTCTCCCAATCATCCTCGACAAAGCGAATATCATGCACCGTGGGGTCGATACCAATCTCGTAAAGCGAGTTCAGATAAAGGTCCTGCAGGTTCTTCGGATTGGGCTTCAGGATGACCTGATACTGGTAATAGTGCCCGAGACGCATCGGGTTTTCACCATAACGCGCATCAGCCGGACGCCGCGAGGGTTGGACATAGGCCGCGCGCCAGTCTTTCGGACCGAGCGCTCGCAGCACCGTCGCCGGATGCAAGGTCCCGGCCCCGACTTCCATGTCGTAGGGCTGCAGGATCGCGCAACCCTGCTCGGCCCAGTAATTCTGAAGGCGCAGGATCAATGCCTGAAAGGAGTTCGGTTTGTCGCGTGCAACGGGTGCGGTCATGGTTTGCGGCCCATAAAACTTATGCGCTCCGCCTACTCCTGTCTGGCCTTTGGGGCAACCATTCGGTGCGCTTAATTC
>JANSXJ010000208.1 GCA_024743015.1 Hyphomonas sp.
ATGGCTGGCACCTGGCTTGCTCCGGGAGAGATTATTTTACAGCCGGGAGATTCGTTCTCGACACCCGAATGGCTCGCCACATTTTCGGAAGCCGGACGCGACGGTGCCGCACAAAACTTCCACGCATTTCTACGCTCAAGGAGCCCCTTGCGCGATGGCCGTTCGATGGCTCCACGACCAGTTCACGTCAACACTTGGGAGGGCTTCTATTTTGACCATGTGGAATCCGATTTGATGTCGCTAGCAGATACGTCAGCGGCTCTTGGTGTTGAACGTTTCGTGCTGGATGATGGTTGGTTCAAGGGGCGCAATGACGATACCAGCTCTTTGGGAGACTGGGTACACGATGAAGCAAAATATCCAAACGGATTAGCGCCGCTTGCCCAGCACGTGGTGGATCTCGGCATGCAATTTGGTCTCTGGGTCGAACCGGAAATGATCAATCGCGATAGTGGCTTATTTCGTGAGCATCCCGACTGGATTTTGCGTTTGGATGACAACGCGCCCCTCACCGCGCGTCATCAATGGGTTCTTGATCTGACCTTGCCGGAGGTGTCGGACTATTTGTTCGGACGGCTCGACGCTTTATTGCGCGATCTCCCCATCAGTTATCTGAAATGGGATCACAATCGCGATCTGACTGAAGCAGGCAACGGCGACAGGCCTGCCTATTTCAAGCAAGTAAACGCCACTTATGAGCTGATTGACCGGCTCCGCGCCGCCCATCCGAGCGTTGAAATCGAGGCCTGCGCGGGTGGAGGGGGCCGGATCGATGCCGGGATACTGAAACGCACTCATCGGGTCTGGACGAGTGATTGTATTGACGCGGTCTCGCGCGTCGACATGCAGAAAGGATTCCTGCAGTTTTTTCCACCTGAAATTATGGGCTCTCATATCGGTGCAAGCCCTGCGCACTCAACCGGTCGTTCGCAATCGCTGGATTTCAGAGCAGCCATTGCGACAATGGGACATTTCGGGCTCGAGTTCGACACTCGATCGCTATCGGCGGAGCAAGCTAAACAATTGAAGTCCTGGATCTCTCTTTACAAACGAGTTCGTCTCACGACCCACAATGGCTCAGTCTGGCAAGGTGAAAGTGGGGACGGAGTTCTGTGGTCAGCTATGGGTAGTGCGGATGAATTCGTATTGTTTCTGGTGCGCCTTTTACCAGCATCACAAAAGTATGCCCCGACGATCCGCTTGCCCTTTGTCAGACCGGACCGACGCTATGACTTGAGGAGAATTGACCCCGGGCCAAAGCTACCGGGAAACCATGCCAAAGTGCCTTTCACACAGGCAAATGCAGCCGGGATCGAAATGGATGGAAGTTGGATTTCAGAAATTGGACTTTCATTGCCGTACATGAAAGCGGAAACTTGTTTGGTCATTGAGGGATGTGTCCGATGACGCATGTCACAACCCAAACTCCACACCGCAGATTCAACCCTCTTACTGGTGATTGGGTGTTAGTATCTCCACATCGAATGAATCGACCTTGGAATGGACAAGCCGAGTCTCCTGAAATTTTCCCAACCATCTCTCATGCTCCCGAGTGCTACCTCTGCCCAGGCAACATGCGAGCATCCGGCGAACAGAACCCCAACTACAACGGACCGTATGTGTTCGATAATGATTTTCCCGCAGTACTTGATGATGCCAGCAGCGCTGAAGCGCCAGACAACCCGCTTTTCCTTTCAGAATCAGCGCGCGGACGAGCACGGGTCATCTGTTATTCACATGACCACTCAAAAACATTGCCATTGCTGACCCAAAAAGAGGTTGAAGCGATCGTATCGACATGGGCACGAGAAGCACGCGATCTGCAGGATCACTACGCCCATGTTCAGATCTTTGAAAACCGTGGTTTGATGATGGGCTGCTCAAATCCACATCCGCACGGTCAGATCTGGGCGACAGAGTTCATCCCGACCAGGGTTAAGCGCGAACACGATTGCCAGGCTGACTGGTACCGCAACCACGGTTCAGTCCTCTTAATGTCGCTCGCTCAGGAAGAGTCTGTGCGATCGGTCCGCACGGTCGTTGAATCCGAATATTGGATCTGCCTGGTTCCATATTGGGCTGAGTGGCCATTTGAAACCTTGTTGTTGCCGAAACTCAACGTCAAGCGTTTGCAAGATTTGCCAGACTCAGCGGCAAGTGATCTCGCTTCCATACTACGTGAACTCACAACCATTTATGACAACCTGTTCGCATGCAGCTTCCCATATTCTATGGGGTGGCATGGCGCTCCTAGTGGAGTGGATGACTCTGGTTGGTTGTTGCACGCGCACTTTTACCCGCCTCTGTTGCGATCATCCTCTGTCAGGAAATTTATGGTTGGATTTGAAATGCTGGCGGAGGCTCAACGCGACCTCACGCCTGAAATGGCTGCCGAGAGACTGAGATCCGCGCGCGGCGTCCATTATTCGATGAGCTGACAATGACAGTTAAATCCCCTCTCACCGAAACAGCTATATCTGCGTATCGGCAATATTTTGAGAAATCGCCTGAATTCCTCGTACGTGCGCCTGGTCGCGTAAATCTGATCGGGGAACACACCGACTACAACAATGGGTTTGTGTTGCCCTGCGCAATAAGTGCTCACACCATTATTGCGATCGGTAGGAACAACCGAGATGTCGTTGATATCGTTGCGTGCGATCTCGAGGATGCGCGTGAGGCGTTCCCGACAAAAATTCCGGTCACCAGAAGCGCTTCCAATCCTTGGTCGGACTATTTTCGCGGCGTATTCTCCGAATTTCAGTCTGAAAAACTGCCTACGGGTGGAGTGAATGTGGTGGTTGCAAGCAGTATTCCGCACGGAGCCGGCTTGTCTTCCTCAGCTGCCTTGGAAGTCGGTTTCGCTGCGGCGTTGGCCGAGACCTTTTCCGACCAAAACATCGCTCATTCTCGTCTTGCTCGAATTGCGCAACGGGCCGAAAACGACTTCGTGGGATTGCAATGCGGTATAATGGACCAGCTGGCGTCTGCATGTGGCATTGAAAATCATGCGCTTCTAATTGATTGCATGACCAACGCATTCGAACGCAAACGATTTCCCGATAATGTCTCGCTCATGATCGTCCATTCAGGGGTGAAACACACGCATGTCGGCGGAGAGTATAATCAACGGCGAAAACAATGCGAACAGGCTTGCGCCATTCTGGAGGTAGATTCACTGCGGCAAGCATCGATGTGCGATATCGAAAACTCTAAACTGAGCGGTGACGCGTTAAAACGCGCTCGCCACGTTGTCTCGGAGAATCAGCGAACCCTGGAAGCGGCGGATGCGCTCGAACGCGGCGAGCATAAACGACTTGGGGAATTGATGAACGCTTCGCATGTTTCTATGCGAGACGATTTTGAAATCACTACGCCCGAGATCGACGAGCTTGTCAGCATACTGCAAGCCGAAATAGGCCAAGAGGGCGGCGCAAGAATGACAGGCGGTGGCTTTGGGGGATGTGTGGTCGCCATATTGCCGAATGCAATATCAACTCGCGTGCGAAGCGCGGTTATTCGAGACTATTTCAAAGGGCAACACGGCATTATTCTGGAGGGAAAACCAGAAGCCGGGCTCTCTGTCACACAATACAGCTCGCCGCTTTAGCCAGGAACAACATCAAAGGCGACGGTGAGACGTTCACCGTCCGAAAATGGTTCAGTTCCATGCCACGTATAGGATGGAAACAGGATCAGTTTTGCGGGCTCGGGTTTGACGGATTGAAAACTGCTCAAACCTGTTTCGAGCTCCGCTGGAGGTCGGCCAAAAGACAGATACCCGGAAGGCGCAGGTCCGAGCTCATTTTCATCCGGAACCCTTATGTATAGCGCTGAACTCACCCATCCGAGCACATGTGTGTGCGTGGTGTGGAACCCCTGACGCTTCAATCGCACCGACCACGCGCCTGAAAAACTGAATCGGTCTGGACATATCGAGAGCAGCGGATGCACCTCTTTCGTCGGCGCGGGTAGCTGAGATGAATAGGCCTCAAGGGCGTGTTGAATCTTTTTGCGAAGATCCTGAATCTCAGGCTGCGGATTAAAAAACAGATTTCGATCTGTTTGCGTGCCGCCTCGCACAGATTGCTCCAGATAAGGCTGCTGATGCATGTGCAACTGCCTCAAAACGGTCGCGAGTTGCTCCAAATCATTGGCGCTGAAAGGCAAGCTCGTGCTCGATATGAATTGCCCATCGCCTTCGAGCCATTCAAATCTTGGATCATTAAGAAGCCGCCAGCAGATCGACAGATAGGGCCAGAACATGCGCTGGTGGTGAGTTCCGACATAAGCTTGGGCAATCTGCTCCGCCCGGTCTGGCAGGTTCTGACGAAGATAATAGCGCACCCGGCAAAGATCGAAGCCTGCATCCTCGTCTGCCGATGCCAGTTCTGAAAGTTCTGCTTCGTCTAGGGTCTCTCCAGTTTCGGTGCGCAGGAAGATGGCAGCTTTCTTGAATGCGGCCGAGGTTTTCACCGTATCTGCCGCCTCGGCCAGAATTTTCTTCGCTCGCTCCCAATCCTTGGCCTGAGCGAACAGATGGAACCATCCAAGACGGACACCTTCGTGGTCAGGATTGAGTTTAGCCGCAGCCGCATAACTGGCGTCCGCTGACGAATAGCCCATTACCGTTTTGATTGACGCCAATTGGCGATGGCCCTCGAGCCATAACGGATTTTCGATCAAGCTGTGCTGGAGAAGTTCGATCCCGCGCTCGGATTTCTCTTCAGAAACCAGCGCGAGGGCGGCGTTTTTTACCAGATCGAGATTTTGGGGCGAAAGAACCAGTGCCTTCTTGAATAACGTCGTCGCCGGCCGCCACGTTTCATAAGCCGTTTGGGCTTTCAAGAACGCAATATCCGCTCGCTTGGGCGCCCGCTTTGCGGCTTCGCAAATGGCAATATAGGCCGGCTCCATCTCCTGCAGATCGCGATGCGATAACGCCAGGACGAACCAGGCATTTGGATCGGTTGCGCCCCGCGTCAGAATGCGATCCAGGGTTTTGATCGCCCAATTCGGCCGGCCAGATCGTCGAAACCGATGGGCAATAGCGATATATTCGGCGTCGGATCGGACTGGCGATTTTCCGCTAAGTTCTTTGAGAATAGCTTCGAAGGCTTGCTTCAGTTGCGAAGCGTGATCAGGCATTAACTGGAGCCGCTTTGCAATTCTGGTTGATAAAATCCTGGTGCAGGGGCTGCTGGGCAGCTGCGGCTTCCATAGCGCTTCTCAATTTTAGTAACCAGTCTCGCCCATCTATCCCGCGCATATCAGCAAGCGGATCGGCGTTTTTCGGTATGTTGTTTTGACCAATATGGACGGCGAGCCAGCTGTCTTCGCCAAACAGGTCCATGTCTCTGGCAATGTGCCGACCGTAACGATGAAAATGCTCGATCTTAAACTTGAGCGTATCCGGGATGTCCATGGCGGCACATTGCTCCCAGAAGGGCTCACCTACGCGCTGATTGAGTTTGTAGTGAAGGATCAGAAAATCGCGAATGCGTTCAAACTCGGTGACGGCGATGCGGTTATACTCCTCGATCACCATTGGGTCGAAACTCTTATCGGGGAAGAGCGCAATGAGTTTCGATATTCCCGCCTGGATGAGGTGAAGGCTGGTGGACTCCAAGGGCTCCATGAAGCCGCTGGATAGTCCAATCGCGATGACGTTTTTCGACCAGAAGGATTTGCGCCGACCGGTCTTGAAGCGCAGAGTTCGCGGCTCGCCTGTTGCCGGACCTTCTATGCCAGCCAATAACACTGATGCCGCTTCATCTTCGCTCATATAATCGCTGCAATAGACCAGACCATTCCCGGTGCGGTGCTGGAGCGGTATGCGCCACTGCCAACCACCGGATTTTGCTGTTGACCGCGTATATGGTGGCATCGGGTCGAGACGCGGACTACCCACTGTCACCGCTCGGTCGCATGGCAGCCAGTGCGTCCAGTCTTCAAAGCCTGCCTTCAAGACACCTTCGATTAGAAGCCCTCGAAATCCCGTGCAATCAATGAATAAATCCGCCTCGAAACGCTGCCCCGACTCAAGGCTCACGGCTCTCACGAAACCGGTTTCTGGATCCTGCTCAAAATCAGAGATCTTGCCCTCAACACGGCGAACGCCGCGCTCTTCAGAGTGTCTTCGCAAGAAGGCTGCATACAGACCCGCATCAAAATGAAACGCGTAGTCAAATGTCGACATGACATTTCTACGATCTGGTGCGGGAGGCACAAACCGGTTTTGGCGCGCTAGCTGCCAAGCCATGGAATGTTCGTCGAAGCTCGAAGTCTCTCCCTGACGACGAGCGCGAATCCAATGTTGGTGGACATTGCTGACATCGAACGGACGCCCATGTGGGCCGAAAGGGTGGAAATAGCTCTCACCAACAGCACCCCAATTGCAAAACTGAATGCCCAGTTTGAAGCTCGCTTGCGTGTTTCGAACAAAATCCTGTTCTTTGATGCCGAGCGTCTGATTGAACGTCCTAATGGGTGGAATCGTCGCCTCACCCACACCCACAGTTCCAATCTTTTCAGATTCCACCAGTGTGATTTCGCATTTCTGATTTAACGTTGACGCAAGTGCGGCTGCCGTCATCC